>JBGUZS010000123.1:0-5738 GCA_045223835.1 Oscillospiraceae bacterium
GAGTTGCGGATTGCCACAACCGGTGACATCGGTCACCGGTTTCGCAATGACCATTTTCGTTGGTCTGGTACTTTGTCTACAGCCTGAACATCCGGCCATGGGGACACCCCCATGGCCGGCAGTATGTAAACAGCCATTATTTGCTGCTATCCGTTCGCGGATAGGCCTTCTTTTCGTCAGTCAGCCCCGCCAGATAATCCATACTGGTATCCAATGCAACCGCGATACGCTTGCATTGCTCAAAGGTGAAATACCGTTTCCCGCTCTCTATTTTGGAATAATCGCTCTGATCGATCCCGGTCAGCATCTGCATCTGGATCTGTGTAAAGCCCTTCTCTTTTCTGAGCGCTTTGAGTCTCGTCATTGCCATCACCCAAAAAGATTATGTCAAATTGACCTATTGACATTAGGGTGATATTGACCTATTATCAGTCATAACTGCAGGATGCTGGCCTACTCTTCTCGGCGGATTATCGCGTTAAGTAACGGAAAAGGATAATCGGAGGACTCTGTGATGGAGCTTTATCGCGAGCTTTACTATCGCTTGTTTGGTGTCATGTCCGACGCTGTGGAATCCTTGGAAAACCGTGAACCGATTGCTGCAAAACGGATGCTGATTTCCGCTCTGCGGGAAGCGGAGGAGCGGGTTTTGGCTTCGGAAGAGGAACAAAACCCCAGATAAACAGAGGAATACCCCTTCGGAGGCGATCCCAACTCTGCAAGTCTCCTCCGAACAAACCATCGGCCATGGGGGAAGCCCCGCAGCCGGTGCTTTTTATGTCTTGACAATGCTGTTTACATACTGTAGAATTTCAGTATCTATAAGTTGTAGACAAGGAGAGCATACCATGTCCGACCTGACCATGGGCCTCATCGAGACCCGTTTCGCGGAGCTGATCTGGGCCCGGGAGCCTATCTCCACCGGGGAACTGGCCGCCCTGGCCCAGAGGGAGCTGGGCTGGAAGCGCAGCACCATGTACACCGTTCTCCGCCGCCTGTGCGATAAGGGCCTCTTCACCCTGGAGGAGGGGACCGTCCGTTCCCGCATGAGCCGGGAGACCTATGAAGCCGTGAAGAGTGAGCAGCTGATCGACTCCTCTTTCGGCGGCTCCGTCCCCGCCTTCCTGGCTGCCTTCACCCGGCGCCGGAAGCTGACGGAGGCGGAGGTCGCGGAGCTCCGGGCCCTGATCGACGGGCTGGAGGAGAAAAAATGAAGCCGCTTTCCCTCTGGCTGGGCCTGGGGGAAAGCCTCTCCCCCGCCCTGCTGGATCTGCTGAACCGGAGCCGGGCGGTGTTCCTGCTGCTGATGGCGGCGCTGCTGATCCGTTTTCTCTTCTATTGGGGCCCCAAGTGGGTTCGCTGCCTGGTATGGATCCTGGTGGCCCTGCGGCTGCTCCTGCCGCTGCATCTGTCCTCCCCCCTCTCCGCCCTGGGCGGAGCGGGGATTCCACTGAGCGAGACCGGGCAGGTGGAGTTTTTTCACGAGGCCGAGGGCCCCTACGGTCCCGGTCTGGAAATCTATACCCAAGTGGACGGCTCCGCCCTTTTGCTGGAGCCGGTGGCCCCGGGCGGAGGACGGTTCGCCTCTCCCCTGGCCTGGTTGGCTCCCCTCTGGCTCCTGGGGACCATAGGCATGCTGGGCTATGCCCTGGGCAGCACTCTCCGTCTGCGGAGAAGGCTGAGGGAATCCATCCGGCTGGAAAAGCGGGTCTGGATCAGCGACCGGATCGACATGCCCTTCATCCTGGGCCTTTTCCGACCCCGTATCTATCTCCCGGCGGACATGGATGAAGCGCTCCGGGAATCGGTGCTGCAGCATGAGCGGGCCCATCTCCGCCGGGGAGACCCCTGGTGGAAGCTCCTGGGCTGGCTGATCCTCAGTCTCTACTGGTTCAGTCCCTTCCTCTGGCTCAGCTGGTTTCTGTTCTGCCGGGATCTGGAGCTCAGCTGCGACGAGCGGGTCATCCGGGACTGGGGAGAAGCGGAGCGGAAAAGCTATGCCTCCGCGCTGCTGGAATACTCCCGTCCCCGTGCGAAGCGGCTCATGACCCCCCTGGCCTTCGGGGAAACGGGGTTGAAGGGGCGCATCCAGGCGGTGCTGAACTACAAAAAGCCCGGCTTCCTGCTCGTTGCTCTTCCCCTCCTGCTTTGCGCCGCCGTGGCGGTGTTCCTGTGCACGGATCCCCGGGGAGCGAAGGCCGCAGCGCCGGAGTGGAGGGAGCCCGTCCTGTCCGCTGAGCTGGAGGAGGCCGTCCACAGGGCGATCCTGGAGCGCAGCGACGGCCGGTATCTGAAGGGTGAATTTGCCGCCGAGAGCCACGGCGTCCTGGCCCTGGAGGAAAACGGTGAGGAGACGACGGTCTGGCTCCAGACCCAGTATCTCGAACTGACCTGGGACGGGCAGCGGCTGACGGCGGCGGGGGGCGGCTCCAATCCCGTCCTTCTTTGCTTCCATCATGACGATGGAGTTTACTTCCTGACGGAATATCGGTTCACCATGGAGGGCGAAGGCTTCAGCCGGGACTTCGAAACCCATTTCCCCATGACTGTCTCCGCCTATTATCGGATCACAAAGACCGCAGGCTGGCCCATGAAACTCGCCCAGAGCTGCTATGCCCAGGCGGTGGAGCACTTCGGGATCGACAGCCCCGCCCTGGTAGAGCGCCTGTTCGCCGCGCTGGAGACCGCCCCTGGGGAGAACGTGCGGGAAAAGCTCCGCAGCGCAGCCGGGACTTACGGCGACCTTCTGTGTTTGGGAAAATACACCCTCCCCTGGGTCTTCTCCCGCTTCCTGGAAATGGAGGACCCGGAGACGAAGTATTCCAGCAGCGGAGACATTGCAAAAAACTATCGGGACCCCACTCCGGAGGAGGAGGGGGAGGAGCTGCGAAACCTGCTCCTGTGGCGTCTGGTGCAGGACCTGGCCGGGGGCGAGGCCGCCGGGATCGAGCCGGGCATGTACCACCAGACAGCCCTGCTCTGCTGGGACTCCTGGCTTTCGGACTGCCGGCATACGGAAGCCGTGTACGGCCTGGCCTGGATGGAGGAAAACGCCCCGTATGAAGCCCTGGCCCTGAAAATGAGCCGGGGAGAAGCATAAGAAACGAAATATAGGAACACCGTCCATGGCTAAGCCCATGGACGGTGCTTTGCTCTGTCGGCAAGGCCTTACTTCAGCCGGGAGAGGCACAGGCACCCCGGCGTCCCCAGGATCAGCGCCGCCAGAGGCCAGAGGGCCAGCCATTCCCCCCGCCCCCACCCGGCGTACTGCAGCCACAGGGCATGATGGCTTCTCATAAGGCGCCACAGGGCGACGCCGTAAACCAGGCCCAGGAGCCGGAGATACCGGTCGTCCCCGGCGAGAAAGCAGCAAAGTGCAGGCGGGACCATCATCCCCACGTCCAGAGCCAGCCGCAGACAGAAGCAGCGCAGCAGAAAGGCGGCGGGCAGGGTCCGCAGGCCCGGGACCGCGGCAAAGAGAACAAAGACCTGCTCCATTGCGGATATGGCAAGACAGCCCAGGAAAAACAGGAGAACCTTGCTCCGGATCACCTGGCCCCGGCGGTACCCCCAGCTAAGGGCAGAAGACTGCGCCGCTGCCGGGTAGTCCATTCCGATGAACAGGGATGCCCACACCGCCCCCGCCAGGGGGAAAAGATGCCGCACCTCCAGGACCAGGGCCAGGGCGGAGCGGGGATCGAGTTCCGCGCCTCGTTGGAGATAAGCTGCAGGGACAGCGGCAGCCTCCCAGCCCAGGAGCAGAGCCATGACCGGCAGGAGCAGGGGCAGCCACCAGGCATAGCCCAGCACCCGGAGCTGCCAGCGGAGACAGGCCCTCACAGCGTATACTCCTTTGCCCTCTTCACCAGGGCCAGGAAGTAGGCCTCCACATTACCCAGCTTCCACTCCCCGATGCGGGCGTCCAGCTCCTCCGCGGTGATCGTCTCCAGCACCTTGCCCTGGTGGAGGAAGATGTAGTCCGTGGCCGCCCGGTGCAGCTCCGCCAGAAGATGGCTGGAGATCAGGATGGTCGTGCCCCGCTCCTCCCGCAGCCGCAGCAGCAGAGCCCGGGTGTCCGCGATGCCGCTGGGGTCCAGACCGTTCATGGGCTCGTCCAGGAGGAGGAAATCCGGCTCTCCCATCAGGGCGGCGGCAAGCCCGTACCGCTGTTTTTCCCCGGTGGAGGCTTTACGCAGGGGCCGGCGCCGGGCGCTCCGCTCCAGACCAACCAGGTCGCAAAGGGCGGCCAGATCCCCCCGGCGGACCTTGGGCAGAAGCAGGCTCTGGCTCACCAGATTCTGCCACAGGCTCAGATCTTCGTACCCCGCGGGCTGGGAGATCAGGCTGCCCAGGCGTTTCCGGGCAGCGAAGAGTTCTTTCTCCGAATCCGCCCCGAAGAGGGAGAGTCTCCCGCCCGTGGGCAGGGCCAGGCCGGCGACGAGGCGCATGAGGGTGGTCTTCCCCGCCCCGTTGTTCCCCACAAGACCGTAGATGTGCCCGGACTCCAGGGTCAGGTCCACCCCGTCCAGGGCGCTGAACTCCATGCGATCCTTCAGGTTGATCCGCCGATCCCGGAAATCGATCACTTTCTCCCTGTAGACCTTGGTGAGGTCTTTGGTTTCCAGCACGATCATGTTCTTTCCCTCCCTTTACCGCACTTCCCGCCGCCGGAAGAGCGCCGCGGCCAGGATGGGGCAGATCACGATATAGACCAGGCAGACGCCGCAGAAGGTCAGGAGGGTCCCGGTCGGGCAGTCCGCCCCCAGCAGGCTGGCGGTGTTCAGGTAAGAATGCTGATTGTAATAGGGGAGCAGGCTGATGGGGTAAAAGAGACGCAGGCCGGGGATGAGCTCATGGAGGACGGCCTCCGCCAGGATCATCACCGGGGCGGCCACGGCGGCACGGCGAAAGAGGGTATGCATGAAATAGCTGTAGCACAGGAGGGACAGGACATAGAACTGCACGATGACCCAATACCGCAGGAGCTGCCCCGGGACTGCGGCACCGGGATCCGTCCAGATCCGGAGGGCAAGGAAGTACAGCCCGGTACTCAGCAGGAGACAGAAGACCCAGCTTGCAAGTATACGGGAGAGCAGCGGTTTCGTCCTTCCGTAGGTCTGCAGCTCCCGGCCCATGCCCCGGCTCCTCCCCAGCCCCGGGGTGAGGACAGCCCCTGGCAGGAGGAAAAGAAGAACGAGCATGGCGTTGACGGTGAAGTACGGGGCGGCCATGACCTGACGCTGTCGCAGGATCCCCACCAGTTCCTCCAGGTCCTCCAGGTCCTCCACCTGCTCCAGGTCCGCTTGGTATTTCACCATGGCCAGGTAATCAAACCCCCGCTCGGCATGCTCCGCGATCCTTTTCTCCAACTGCGGCACGTCCCGTTCGGCGTCTCCCCCGTCGTTGAGGAAGACCCAGCACAGGGCCAGGGACACCGCCAGAAGCAGGAGCGCTCCCTTGCTGTGGAGAATGACACAAAGCTGGGACCGGATCAGCCTGCCCATAAACCCGCCTCCTTTGTTTCGCCAAAGTATGTTTACATCTTGTCGTCATCAGGATAGCATAGTGTTTACATCTTGTCAACACGCAGGGCAAAAAAAGACCCGGCGCAAGCCGGGTCTTCCCGTTCAGGCTCCCTCTCCGAGGGAGCTGGCGCGGAGCGCCTGAGGGAGCGTCGTTCATGGAAGCTCTTTCGTCAGAGCTGCTATTCGTTACGCTCCCTCCGTCTTCGCCGCCTT
>JBGUZS010000124.1:0-7283 GCA_045223835.1 Oscillospiraceae bacterium
CCCCCCCCCCCCCCCCCCCCCCCCCCCCCCCGGGGAGTTTATTCGGTTTCGGTTCAGCCTTCGATCTGGATGGTCTTCTGCTCCGGCAGCTTCTTTTGCTCCGCCTTGGGGAAGTTCAGGGTAAGGACGCCGTTTTCGAATTTGGCCTTGACATCCTCTTCCTCCAGATTCTCGCCCACATAGTAGCTCCGGCTCATACTGCCGGAAAACCGTTCCTGATGCACCAGACGGCCTTTCTTATCCTTCTCCTCCTCTTCGACGCCCTTGGCGGCGCTGACGGTAAGGTAGCCGTTATTGAGCTGCAGCTGGATCTGGTCCTTCTTGAAGCCCGGCAGATCTACGGACAGCTCATAACCGTCCTCATGCTCCTTCAGGTCGGTCTTCATGACCCGGGCCGCATTCTTGCCGTACAGCTTCTTTTCCACATCGGTCCCAAAGCCTCTGAACGGGAAATCCATCCAGTCATCAAACAAACTCTCTCCAAAAATACTCGGCAACATAAGTCATTCCTCCTCACTTATTTTGTTACCTGAGCAAGGGGAAGGAGGTCATTTATTCGATCTCTGTTCCTTTGTTCGCCTTCATTATAGCACCGCTTTTAGCACTGTCAAGAGGTGAGTGCTAATTTCTCTGTAAACAGTTTGTGAACGAATTTCAGATACTTTGTGAACTTCAGAAAACATCATCCGGAAATCCAGGCCTTGACCGCCTCCAGTCGGGACAGGGCCTCCTCCCGGCCCATGCGGTAGACCCGCTCCAGCTCCCGGGGGTTCTTCTCCGTCCGAACGATGCCCGGATCTGACCGGGGCCGGATCACCAGCAGCTCCCCGGCCTCCTCCCGCCGGTCGATCTCCTCCATAACGGCGTTATACCGCCAGGGGCGCAGCTCCAGGGCCTCTGCCACCCTGGGGTACTCCCCCAGGGCCAGGCGCATGGGCAGGAGGAAGGGGCTGGGCTTCTTCCGGTACCCCCTCGCCCGGGTGAGGACCAGCACGTTCCGGTCATAGCCCTGCTTCTCCATAAAATGCAGGGGCAGGGGCTCCACGATCCCCCCATCCAGCAGGAGCTTATCCCCCGCCTCCACCGGGCGGGAGACCAGGGGCATGGAGGCGGAGCCCCGGATCCAGCGGGTATCCTCCTCGTATCCGTCGGTGCACCGGTGGTACAGGAGCTTCCCGGTGCGCACGTCCGTGGCCCCCACCCAGAATTCCATGGGGTTCTCCTCGAAGGCCGCATGGTCGAAGGGATCCAGCACCTCCGGCAGCTCCCGGTAGCAGAAGTCGGCCCCGTACAGGTCCCCGGTGCGCAGCAGGGACCGGAGACTGCAGTACCGGGGATCCCGGCTGTACCGCAGATTGTAGCGCAGGGCCCGGCCCGCCTGGCGGGACTTATAGTTGATGCCGAAGGTGGCCCCGGCGGAAATGCCCGCCGCCCCGTCAAAGGTCACCCCCGCCTCCAGGAATACGTCGATGACGCCGCAGGTGAACAGGCCCCGCATGGCGCCGCCCTCCAGGATGAATCCCGTTTTCATGATACCGCCTCTTTTCCCCCGTATTATATCCGCCCGCGGGCGGATTGACAAGCGCCGGGGATATGGTACAATCTCGTCAGGATAACCAACAAGGAGGATGCATCCATGGCCAGGAAGATCGCCTATTCCTATGTGCCGGACCGGGGCTGGACCGGCAGGGGCTTTTCCATCCCCCATGCCACCGTTCCCAAAAAGGACGTGCGCCTTACCCTTTCCCCCCGGGGACGGGAGCCCATCGAGGTACCCATCGCCAGGGTGGAAAAGCGGGGAGAAACCCTGAAGATCACACCGGAGGAATTCGACTACCGATCCAATTGGACCCTGTACATCGGGACGGACGCCTATACCCGGAAGGAGATGGACGAGGAGCGCTGCGAGGGGCTGGAGCATTTCGCCCCCGGGAAGGCGGGGGATGTGCTGTACCGCCTGTATTCCCCCGGGGCTGCAGCCCCCCGGCCCATGATCCTCTTCCTCCACGGAGGCGGAAACGGGGGAACGGACAACATCACCCATATCGCGGCGGACTACAGCTGCAACCATTTTGCCAAAAGGTACTCCGATTTCTATATCCTCGCCCCCCAGGCCCGGGAGCCGGATTTCTCCATGATGGTTGGGCGCATCGGGAAGATCGACTTCGCCCACAGCGACCAGGATGGGGACTTCGGCTGGTCCCGCCGGTACCTGGGGGAGGTGTGCGACCTGATCCGGGGCATGATCGCGGACGGCCGGGTGGATCCCCGGCGGATCTACGTCACCGGCATGTCCATGGGCGGCGCCGGCACCCTCCGGGCCATGAGCGTAGGCGCGGGGCTCTTCGCCGCGGCGGTGCCCGTCTGCCCCACCATGACCCCGGAGACCTTCGGCATCCTGAAGGGCCTCATTCACGCGAAGCTGTGGATCGCCACCAGCTATGTGGATCACACCATCTACCGGCATAAGTACATCGTGGACGGGATCCTGGCCCTCAAGGACGCAGGAAATAAGGACGCCCATCTGACCCTGTACAGCCCGGAGGAGCTGCAGAAATACGGCATCGCAGTGGACCCGGACCTCTCCTACCCGGAGCTGTTCTCCCAGAACCACATGTCCTGGGTGCCCACCTATCATGATGAGCACGGGATCATGAGCTGGCTCACGGAGCAGGTGCTGGAGGCCTGAACGCCATGTACAAGACCATCGCCCTGATCATTCTGGCCCTGGTATACCTGTACGGGCTCCTGCTGCGGCTCATGGAGTCCCGCTCCGGCCGGAACCCCATTCCGGAGAACGTCAGGGACGTATACGATCCGGAGACCTATGCCAGATGGCGGGAGTACCACCGGGAGACCTGCCGCCTGAGCCTGATCTCCCATACCCTGGGCTTCATCCCGGATTTCCTGCTGATCCTGTTCAACGCCTACGCCGCCTTTGCCCGGCTCTTCCCGGAGGACCTGTTCCTGCAGCTGTTTTCCGTGCTGCTCCTCTCCGCCCTGGCCTCCCTGCTCCAGCTCCCGGCGGAGTACTGCCGGACCATGGTGATTGAGGAGAAATACGGCTTCAACCGCTCCTCCCAAAAGACCTTCTGGGCGGATCAAGCCAAGAACTTCCTCATCTCCCTGGTGGTGATGACGGGGATCGGCGCCCTGCTCATGGGCGTCCATCAGTCCCTGGGGGACTGGCTCATCCTGGTCTTCGCCGGGGCGATGATGTTGATGATCCTGGGGATCTCCTTCCTCTATCCCCTCCTGAGCCGCGTCTTCAACCGGTTCACCCCCCTGGAGGAGGGGGAGCTGAAGGAGAAGCTCACGGGGCTGCTGGAAAAGCACGGCTACCGGGTCCGGGCCATCCAGGTGATGGACGCCTCACGCCGCACCGCCAAGACCAACGCCTATTTCACCGGCTTCGGCCGGATGAAGACCATCGTCCTGTATGATACCCTGGTGCAGGCCATGACCCCGGAGGAGATCTGCGCCGTATTCGCCCATGAGCTGGGCCACGGGCTGCATAAGGACACCCTGAAGAACCAGATCCTGAGCTTTCTGCAGATCGCCGTGCTGGCGGTGCTGGCCTGGCTCACCCTGCGGACGGAGGCCCTCTTCCCGGATTTCGGCTTTGCCGGGGTGAACTACGGCTTTGCCCTCCTGCTCATCATGGCGGTGGAATTTGCCCTGGTCTCCCCCCTGTTCAGTCTCCTGGTGAACCATTTCTCCCGCCGGGCGGAATACCGGGCGGACGCCCAGGCGGTGGAGGAGGGGTATGGGGACGCCCTGGTCTCCGCCCTGAAGACCCTGGCCCGGGCCAATTTCGCGGACCTCGCCCCGGACCCCCTTCTGGTGAAGCTGAGCTATTCCCACCCCACCCTGAGCCGGCGGATCGACGCGATACAAAAATAGCGGCAGAGAATATTCAATACGCGATGCGGAATATCCCGCACCGCGTATTTTTTCCCTTTACTGATCACGAACCGCTCATTCCGCCAGGGCGCTTTTCCGCCCCTGCGGCGCCTCCGCCCCCAGGGCCTCCAGCACCGTGGCCCCCACATCCCCGAAGGTATCCCGGACGCCCATGCTCCCGGGGGCAATCCCCCGGCCCAGCATCAGGAAAGGGATGTATTCCCGGGTGTGGTCCGTGCCCCGGAAGGTGGGGTCGCAGCCGTGGTCCGCGGTGACGATGAGCAGGTCCCGGTCCCCCAGCCGGTCCAGGATCCCGGGAAGGGCCTGGTCGAATTCCTTCAGCCCCCTGCCGTAGCCCGCAGCGTCCCGCCGGTGGCCCCAGACCTGGTCGTAATCCAGGAGGTTCACGAAGAGGAGTCCCCGTTTTCCCTCCTCCAGGGCTTCCCGGGCGGCGGCGATCCCCTCGGCGTTCCGCCCGGTGCGCCGGGCGCTGGTGAAGCGCGCCTCCGGGAAGATATCCGCGGGCTTGCCGATGGAATGGATTGGGATTCCCGCCTCCGTCAGCCGGTCCAGGTCCGTAAAGCCCGGAAGGGCGGCGAAATCATGGCGGTTGGCGGTGCGCACGAAGCTTCCCGGCTCCCCCGTGAAGGGGCGGGCGATGACCCGGCCGATCTGGTAGCCCAGCTCCTCGGATACCCGCTTTGCCGCCCGGCACCAGTCATACAGCAGCTCCGGGGGAACGATGGACTCATGGGCAGCGATCTGGAAAACGCTGTCCGCGGAGGTGTACACCATGGGCAGCCCCGTCCGCAGATGCTCCGCCCCCAGCCGGTCCAGCAGCTCCGTACCGGAGGCCAGTTCGTTGCACAGGACCTCCCGTCCGATTGCCTTAGTGAAGGCCGCGATCAGCTCCTCCGCGAAGCCGTTGGGAAAGGTGTCGAAGGCCCGGGCGGTGGGATAGCCCATAAGCTCCCAGTGGCCCACGATGGAGTCCTTCCCCTTGGAGACCTCCCGGCATTTTCCGTACCGCCCCACGGGGCGGATCCCGGTGGAGAAGCCCTCCAGCCCGGGGAGGGCGAAAAGACCCAGCCGCTCCAGATTGGGCAGGGTCAGCGTCGGATCGTATTCCAGGGTGTGCTGCACCGTGGCGGCGCCGGTATCGCCGTAGGCCTCCGCATCCGGAAGCCAGCCCACCCCCACGCTGTCCAGCAGGAACAGGAGCACCCGATCAAAGCTTGCCATAATTCACCTCAACCCTTCTATTTGCGGAAACGGGGCTTTCTGGCCTCAAAGGTGACCAGCAGCTCCCGCAGGAGCTCTGGCAGGGGGACATCCGTGTGCAGAGGTCGGAGGAAGCGGTATTTCTGCCGCGCTGCCTCTTTCCTCTTCCGGATGCTCTCCTTCACCGCCTCGAAGCGCACCACCACGTCGTTCTCCTGGGCAAAGCGCCGGAGCTTCGCCGTCAGGTTGGCGGAATTCACCACGTCGATGATAAAGAAGCCGAAAAACAGACCGATGAAGAAGGAGAAGGCCAGGTTCCGGGAAAGCCAGTCCAGCGCATGCAGGATCCGGGGATGGATCAGGAAATAGTATAGAGCGCCCAGGACGGCCCAGGCCAGGGAAAACTTGGGGCAGATGATCCCCTGGATATTCCCCCACTGATCCGTATAGTCCCACAGGCGCACCTTAGCCACCCGCAGGGCCAGGATACCCGCGATATACTCTATCCCGGTCATAGCCAGGGCCATGACCGCAAAAAGGCCGATCCGGTTCCACACCGGGTCCCGGATCAGGCCCGCGTTCTCCAGAAAAGAGAGCAGATACAGGATGCACAGGCCGCTGCCATACAGGGGAAGCCAGGGTCCGGTACAGAAGCCGGGGTTGATCCACCGGCGCTCCGGGTTCGCCCGGGAAAAAAAGCGGCGGAAGAAAACCTCCAGCACCCAGCCTGCCGCAGAGCCCAGGAAAAACAAATACGCGAAGACGAGGAAAAGGGGCATAGCCTCACCTCCGGAAAATGCCCGGCAGGAGCCGGAAATACTGCTTCATGAGCAGGGATCCCTCCACGGAATCCGGCGCGAAGATCCGCCCCGTTTTTTCCGACAGCACCGGCAGGAGCTTATAGCACAGGAACAGGAGCAGGCCCGCCAGCAGGATCCCCATCAACGCCCCCAGCACGCCCCCCAGGGCCCGGTTCGTCTCGTTCACCAAGGGGGTATGGTCGATCAGGGGCGCGATCACCCCGTTGAACAGAAGGCGCAGCAGCAGAGCGGCGAGGATCAGCCCCAGGAGGAACAGGAGCCATCCCGCCAGCCGTTGGGCGATGAGCTCCGCCGCATTCGCTACGGCGGAGGCGCCGTTTTCCTGCATCTGCCGTACCTGCTCCGGAATATTCAGCTTCAGGAAGGCGGGGAGCTCCGCATTATCCAGGATCCGCTGCAGGTTCTCCAGCAGGTCGGAAAGGCCCAGATTATCCTTGGCCCGCTCCAATATCCGGCCGATGGCCGGGGAGATCCAGCGCTCCGCCGCCGGCTCCGCCAGGAGGGAACGCAGGAGGCTGCCCGCCCAGATGCCGCCGCCCAGAGAGACCAGGCCGCCCAGCATCCGCACCAGTCCGCTGCGGACGCCGGAAATGAGCTTCCAGAGGATAATGGCCAGCAGAACCAGGTCCGCCAACAGACCGATGGTCAGATTCATGGAGATCCCTCCTTTCTTCTCCTGCTTCCGCCGGAGCGGTTTCAGTCCCATAGAAAAATCCATCTCTTGTCAGTCTATGCGCGGGTCCAGGATTGGTTTCCCGGATGCCTGATTGTAGCATGAACCGGCCCCATTCGCAAGTGGGCCGGTCTGTTCCGCTCCGAAATGGCCAGGGATGGGACTATGCTGCCCCCTCTCTGAAATAGCATCTTCTGTTTTCAGCAATCTACCCCGCAGACGCAGCCCCAAAGCGCTCATGGAGTGATTTGTACGCTCTCCGCCATTCTGATCAGGTCGTCCTCACTGACGAAACCGGAAAGGAAGAATGCTCTTTGATCGGAATCCGTCCAGATCAGCGCGTTTGCCGTATCGACAGACAGGGCGCGAAACACCTGCGCCGGTTCGCCCCCCACCCACCGCGTCCTGGGGATTCCGGAGCCGCCGGTCCGCCAGAAAAAGGAGCAGGTCCCGGTACTCCCGGTAAATGGCCTCGAATTTGGAGGAATCCTCCTCCGTTTCGATCATCTGCAGATAGACCAGCACCGCGCTCACCTTCAACACCCTGTCATGTGCTGCGGGGCGGCGGAGGCTGTCCCCTCTCCCCCGCCCCTTATACTTTATATAAGATTTCCGTACTGGGAGCTGCCTGTTTACTGGAACACTTATTGTCAACAGTCCAAAAG
>JBGUZS010000125.1:0-28815 GCA_045223835.1 Oscillospiraceae bacterium
CGCTGCGAAGCGAACCGGGGCAAGGCGGAGCGGGAAGCGCAGGAATGCAACCGGAGCATCAATGAGCTGGAGCGGAGAAGCGCGGAAATGGAGCAGCGAAAAGCCGCCGCGGATCTGGAGGAAAAGCAGCTCCTGGATAAGCTCTGGGATGGATATGGCCTGAGCCGCTCCGCAGCCCAAAGCCAGCGTATGGCTCTGGAGAGCAACGCACGGGCGCAGAAGCGGGCCGGACAGCTGCGCCGGGAAATGAGCGCCCTGGGCTCGCCCAATCTGGCGTCTATTGAGGATTTTGAACGGGTAAACGAGCGGTATACTTACCTGAACACCCAGAAAGCGGATATGGTGAAGGCCAAGAGCGAGCTGGAGGAGGTCCTCCATACCGTCACGGAGGAGATGAAGCGGATCTTCGCCGATGAATTCAAGGCTGTGGCGGAGAGCTTCAGCCAGACCTTTACCGAGCTCTTCGGCGGAGGCCGGGCAGAGCTGGTGCTGGAGGATCCGACGGATATCCTGAACTGCGGGATCGAGATCCGGGTCCAGCCTCCGGGAAAGTCCCTGCGGACGCTCACCCTCCTCTCCGGGGGAGAGCGGGCCTTCGTGGCCATCGCGCTGTATTTCGCCATGCTGAAGGTGCGGCCCGCGCCCTTCTGCGTGCTGGATGAGATCGAATCCGCACTGGACGAGACCAATGTCGGCCGCTTCGCCCGCTATACTCGGAGCATGTCGGGAAACACGCAGTTCCTGGTGATCACCCACAGACGCGGAAGCATGGAGGAAGCGGATATGCTGTACGGCGTCACCATGCAGAAGGGTATTTCCCAGGTCCTTCGGGTAGACCTGAAGGAAGCGGTCAAGAATACGGAGGCGTAAACCATGGGCTTATTCGAAAAGATCCGCAGCGGCCTGAGCAAGACCAGAAAGAGCTTTACCGGCCTTCTGGACAGCTTCACCGGCGCAAACGACGAATTCTTTGATGAACTGGAAGAATCCCTGATCCTGGCGGATATGGGCGCGGAGCTGGCCATATCCACCGTAGACGAGCTGCGGGAGCGGACAAAGCGCGAGGGGCTTCATGGCGGGGAGGAGATCCGTGCCGCCCTGAAGGAAAGCCTGAGCGCCGCCCTGGCGGAGGCGGGAGATACCCGGCTCCGTCTGGAGACCAGGCCCTCCGTGATCCTGGTGATCGGGGTGAACGGGGTGGGAAAGACCACCACCATCGGGAAGCTGGCCGCCCGGTTTGTCGGGGAAGGGAAAAAGGTCCTGCTGTGTGCCGGAGATACCTTCCGCGCCGCCGCGGCGGAGCAATTGAGCATCTGGGCCCAGCGGGCCGGGGCGGATCTGGTGCGCCATGAGGAGGGCTCCGATCCCGGCGCCGTGGTTTTTGACGGCATCGCCGCGGCCAAGGCCAGAGGAACGGACGTGCTGATCTGTGATACGGCCGGCCGGCTGCACAATAAAACCAATCTGATGAATGAGCTGAGCAAGATCAGCCGGATCATCGATCGGGAGCTTCCCGGCTGCAGCCGGGAGAATCTGCTTGTCCTGGATGCGGGCACCGGGCAGAACGGGCTGATCCAGGCCCGGCAGTTCAGCCAGTCTGCCGGGGTCACCGGACTGGTGCTGACCAAGCTGGACGGCACAGCCAAGGGCGGGATCGCCTTTGCGGTGAACCGGGAGCTGGGCATCCCGGTGAAATTCATCGGCGTAGGGGAGCAGGCCGACGATTTGCTGGAGTTTGACCCCGATGCCTTTGTGGAGGCGCTGCTGTCATGAAACCGCTCACCTTTGTGCTGGCCAGCAAGAACAAGAAAAAGCTGGAGGAAATGCAGACGATCCTGGGGGAGCAGGGGATCCGGGTCCTGTCCCAGGCCCAGGCCGGCGTGGATCTGGAACCGGAGGAGACGGGCCTCACCTTTGAGGAAAACGCGGTCATCAAGGCCAGAGCGGTATGCGAGGCCAGCGGTCTGCCGGCTATCGCCGATGATTCCGGACTGATGGTGGATGCGCTGGACGGCGCTCCCGGCGTGTTTTCCGCCCGGTACGGCGGAAGCCACGAGTTGAGCGATGAATATCGCTGGAAGCTGCTGCTGAAGAACATGGAGGGAAGGGAACAACGCGCCGCGAAATACGTCTCAGTAATAGCGGCGGTGTTTCCGGACGGTCATATCCTCACCGCCCGGGGAGAATGCCACGGTGAGATCGCCGGGGGACCGAGAGGAACGGGCGGCTTTGGCTACGACCCCATTTTCCGCCTCCCGGATGGGCGCCATATGGCGGAAATCAGCATGGAGGAGAAAAACCGCATCTCCCATCGGGCTGCCGCCCTGGCGGAGATGAAGAGAAAACTGATGGAGTGTTTTGAGGGATGACGGGAAAACAGAGAGCATACCTGCGCGCCCAGGCGAACGGACTGGATACCATCCTGTATGTGGGCAAGGGCGGGATCACCGAAGCGGTGATCCGGCAGACAGAAGAGGCGCTGACTGCGAGGGAACTGATCAAGGGGCGGGTCCTGGAGGCTTCGCTCCTCACCGCACGGGAGGCCTGCGAGCAGCTGGCGGAAGCGACCGGAGCAGAGGGGATCCAGACCGTCGGCAGCCGGTTCGTCCTGTATCGGCCCGATCCCAACGAGCCGAAATACATTCTTCCGAAGGCATGAAGCGGGGCTTCCTGGGGGGCACCTTCAACCCTCCCCATTTGGGACATATCCATGCAGCCAGGGCGGCCATGGAGCAGCTTGGGCTGGATGAACTGTATTTTATCCCCACGGGTGAACCGCCTCACAAGGCGCTGCCGGAGGATACGGCTACCGCGGCGCAGCGTCTGGAGATGACCCGGCTGGCCGCCGCCGGGATCCCCCATACCAGAGCTCTGGATCTGGAGATCCGGAGGGAGGGGCCCAGCTACAGCGTTCTCACCGCCCGGGAGCTTCTGGCCGAGGACCCGGAGGGGGAGCTCTGGCTCCTTTGCCGAACGGATATGTTTCTGAGCCTGGACCGTTGGTATCGGGCGGACTGGCTGCTGGAAAACCTGCATATCGCCGCCTATCCCAGAAGGGCGGGGGAAATACCGGATCTGGAGGAAAAAGCGGAGGTGCTCCGCCGGCGCTGGAATGCCCGGGTGGAGCTGATCCGGCTGGAGCCCATGGAGATCTCCAGCACGGATGTCCGCAGCGCCCTGAAGCAGGGTGGCGGAAGCGCTCTGCTGGATGACGAGGTCTATGCCTATATCCTGCAAAGCCGGCTGTACGGCGTTCTGCCGGAGCCGAAAAGCCTTTGGCGGCTGGCTGAGCCCATGCAGGAGGCGAAGCGCATCCCCCATGTGCGGGGCTGCCGGGAGGAAGCCAGATGCCTGGCCATCCGATGGGGCGCCGATGCGGAGGAAGCGGAAAGAGCGGCGATCCTGCACGATGTGACCAAAAAGATGCCCGTTGAGGAACAGTTGCGTTTGTGCGCGGCTTATGGTATAATCCCGGGAATCGGCGGGGAATCGGATCCGGCAAGGGCGGATGCAGAGTCCCTATCCCCCGCGGAATTCGCCGGAAAGTATCCGGCGGTACTCCATGCGTTTTCCGGCGCGGCTGCGGCTTGGGGTAAATTCGGGGTATCTCCCGCCGTTCGGGACGCCGTCATGTGGCACACCACCGGGAAGAGGAATATGTCTCTGCTGGAGAAGATCATCTGGCTCGCGGACTATATTGAGCCCACCCGGACCATGCCGGGAGTGAAAACCGTCCGCAGGCTGGCTTATGAGGATTTGAACCGTGCGCTGCGTCTGGCGATGCAGAACAGCCTGGACCATATGGCGGAGCGGAAGAAGGCTCCTCATCCGGCTACCCTGGAGGCCCTCAACGATCTCAAAGAAAAGGAACGGAAAGAAACATGAAGATATTTGGCGGATTCGGCGGAAAGCATCTCCATGGCCGGGAAACGGAGGCAGCCGTCCCCGAACCGGAAGCGCTTTCCCCGACGGCTGCGCCTGAGGACCAGCCGTCGAAGGCGGATGCGGCACAGGAACCCGCGGGCGTTCCTCTGGAGGAAGCCCCGGAGGAGACGGTCCGCACTCCGGAGGAACAGGCGGAGATCGATGAGATGATCCGCCGGTATCAGCATAAGAAGCATGTGCGGCGGTGGGTCATTATCGGGGTGATCGCGGCCATCCTTGCCGCCGGGTATATCCTGTATAAATCGACGGTAAAGCCGCCCGCGATCGTGCAGCCCTCGCCGCCAATAAGCAGCTCACCCACGCCGGGTCAGCCCAGCAGCACGCCCACCGATGCGCCGGAGGAGTCCCCGGAGCCCACGGAGGGGCCGGAGATCCGGGAGCGCGTGGAGAATGTTTACAGCCTGCTCATCCTGGGCCGCGACCAAGGCAACGGCAACACGGATACGCTGATGATCTGCCACTTCGACGCGAACAAGGGGGAACTCAATATTCTGAGCATTCCCCGGGATACCTGCGCGAATGTGGACTCAGATGAAAAGAAGAATGAGACGAAAAAGATCAGCGGAATTTATGCCAGGGCCGGCGTAGAGGGCGTGATGGAAGCCGCGGGAGACATTATCGGCGCGCCCATAGACGGATACGTTATGGTGAGCCTCAACGGCTTTGTCCAGCTGGTGGACACCATCGGCGGAATCGATTTCAACGTGCCCTATTATATGAATTACGACGATCCCACCCAGGATCTGCATATCCACTATAATTCCGGAATGCAGCATCTCAGCGGCTATGACGCGGTGCGGGTGGTCCGGTGGCGGCAGAATAACGACGGAACCAATTACGGAGACATTGCCCGGATCGAGAATCAGCAGAACTTCCTGACGGCAGTAGCCAAAAAATGCATGAACCTCTCCAACCTGACCTCCAACCTTGGCGAATATATCAAGATCTTTGAGTCCAACGTCAAGACGAATCTGACCAACGGCAATCTTCTTTGGTTCGGACAGCAGCTCCTGAGCATAGGGACGGACAATATCCATTTCTACACGATCCCCTCCAATTATAACGACAGCATCCGGGGGTTTTCCTACGGCACGATCCTGGTGGAGGAATGGATGGAAATGCTGAATGAGCATTTCAACGTGTATAATATGCCTCTGGAGCAGGCGGATGTGGACATCATCTCCCGGGACGCCGGCGGGAACCTTTACGCCACCAGCGGCGAGATCAAGGGCGGCATGAGCTCCTTCCTGTCCATGGACGACTATATCAAACGATTGGAGGCCTGGAACAGGCAGCAGGGCATAGGCACGCAGGAAAGCACCCCCGCGCCTGCCCAGAATACCCCCGCACCGCAGCCGGAGACTACCCCGGAGCCGGCACCGGAACCTACGTCCGAACCGGAGCCGGAACCTACGTCAGAGCCTGAGCCAGAGCCCACAACAGAGCCGGAACCGGAGCCGACATACGCACCGGAGCCGGAACCCACGTCAGAACCGGAACCGGAACCCACAACAGAGCCGGAACCGGAGCCGACATCCGAACCGGAACCGGAGCCGACGTCAGAGCCTGAGCCTGAGCCGGAACCGGAGACCGAGCCGGGAACGGGATCGGATGCCGGCGGGGAAGAGAATACGGATACGGAAGCCTGAACTCTGCGCCGAGGCGCAGGATAGAAACGGAGGATATGGAATATGCTCACTCCCCAGGAGGTAATGGAAGCGATCGTCCGTGCGCTGGACAGCAAAAAGGCAAGGGACATCACCGTACTGAAAACGGAGAAGATCACGATCCTCGCGAATTACTTCGTGATCTGCACCGCCGGTTCCACCACCCAGATCAAGACCCTTTCCGATGAAACGGGGAAAACGCTCAGCGAGCTGGGAGAGCCCCCTCTCCATAACGAGGGGTACCGGGATGGCGGCTGGGTACTCCTGGATTTCGGCTGCGTAGTGGTGCATATTTTCCTTGAGGATACCCGCAAGTTTTACGACCTGGAGCGTCTGTGGAGCGATGCGGAAAAGGTGGATATCTCCTCTCTGATCACAGAATAACTGAGGAAAGCTGGACGGAAGATGAAGTACGAATTTCACAGCATCGAGAAGAAATGGCAGCAGATCTGGGAGGACAGGAAGACCAATGCCGCCTCCAACGACAGCGATAAGCCGAAGTTTTACGGACTGATCGAATTTCCGTATCCCTCCGGGGACGGGCTGCATGTCGGTCATCCCCGGCCCTATACCGCCATGGACATCATCTGCCGCAAACGGCGGATGCAGGGGTACAACGTTCTGTTCCCCATCGGGTATGACGCCTTCGGCCTGCCCACGGAAAACTACGCCATCAAGAACCACGTCCATCCCAAGGATGTAACCCGAAAGAATATTGAACGCTTCACCTCTCAGCTGAAGATGCTGGGCTTTTCCTTCGACTGGGACCGGGTGGTGGACACGACGGATCCCAAGTATTACAAGTGGACCCAGTGGATCTTCCTGCAGATGTTCAAGAAAGGGCTGGCCTATAAGGCCAGTATGCCGGTGAACTGGTGCACCTCCTGCAAATGCGTCCTGGCCAACGAGGAAGTGGTCAACGGCGTATGCGAGCGCTGCGGCTCGCCGGTTGTCCGAAGGGAAAAGAGCCAGTGGATGCTGGGGATCACCAAATACGCCCAGCGCCTGCTGGATGACCTGGACGACCTGGATTATATCGAGCGGGTCAAGATCCAGCAGCGGAACTGGATCGGCCGCAGCACCGGCGCGGAGGTCACCTTCAAGACCACCGCCGGGGACGATATGCTGATTTTTACCACTCGCCCGGATACCATGTTCGGCGCGACCTATATGGTCATGAGCCCGGAGCATGCCCTGGTGAACAAGTGGCTCGGGGAAGGAAGGCTGCGGAATGGGGACGCCGTCCGGACCTACCAGGCGGAGGCCGCCCGGAAATCTGACTTTGAGCGTACCGAGATGGCAAAGGATAAGACCGGCGTGGTGCTGGACGGTGTGAATGCGGTGAATCCCACCACGGGAAGCGAGATCCCGATCTTCATCTCCGACTATGTCCTGTCCACCTACGGCACCGGCGCCATTATGGCCGTGCCCGGCCATGACCAGCGGGACTGGGAATTTGCCCGTTCCTTCGGCCTGCCCATCGTGGAGGTGGTCCAGGGCGGGGATGTCACCAAGGAAGCTTTTGTGGACAAGGACGAGAATGCCCGCATGGTGAATTCCGGCTTCCTCAACGGACTCAGCGTCAAGGACGCGATCCCCACCATGATCCGCTGGCTCACGGAGAAGGGGATCGGAGAGGAGAAGGTCAACTTCAAGCTGCGGGACTGGGTTTTCTCCCGCCAGCGGTACTGGGGCGAGCCCATTCCCATCATCAAGTGCCCCAAGTGCGGCTGGGTGCCCATGGAGGAGAAGGATCTTCCGCTGCTTCTGCCGGATGTGAAGAGCTATGAGCCCACGGACAACGGGGAGAGTCCCCTGGCCCATATGACGGACTGGGTGAAATGCACCTGCCCCAGGTGCGGCGGACCCGCTGAGCACGAGACGGACACCATGCCCCAGTGGGCCGGCTCCAGCTGGTATTTCCTGCGGTATATGGACCCCCATAACGAGAAAGCCCTGGCGGGGAAGGAAGCCCTGAAATACTGGGACCGGGTGGACTGGTACAATGGCGGCATGGAGCATACCACGCTGCATCTGCTGTATTCCCGCTTCTGGCATAAGTTCCTCTATGATATTGGGGTCGTGCCGACGAAGGAGCCCTATGCCAAGCGTACCAGCCATGGGATGATCCTGGGGCTGAATCCCCGGAACTATGATAACCTGGACCCGGCGGAGCAGGAACGGCTGAAGGCGGAGTACGGCGGGGAAGAAGGCGCACGGAAGCAGCTTGTCCAGCAGTACGGAGAGATGGCGGATCACCCCATCGTGAAAATGTCCAAATCCCTGGGGAACGTGATCAATCCCAACGATATCGTCAATTTGTACGGAGCGGATACCCTGCGGCTGTATATCATGTTCATCGGTGATTTTGAGAAGGCCGCCCCCTGGCAGGATACCGCCGTGAAGGGGAGCAAACGGTTTCTGGATCGGGTATGGAACCTGGAGCAGAAGGTACAGCCCGGAGAGCGCTATTCCAAGGAAAATGAAGCCTCCATTCATCGGACCATACGCAAGGTCTCCGAGGATATCGAATCCATGAAGTTCAACACCGCCATCGCAGCCATGATGAGTTTGGTGAATGAGTTTTACGAAAAGGGACTGAACAGGGCGGATTATATGGCCCTTCTGAAGCTCATCAGCCCCTTCACCCCCCATATTGCGGAGGAGCTTTGGGAGCATATGGGCGGCGAGGGACTTTGCTGCAGTCAGCCCTGGCCGGAGTGGGACGAGCGCCGGATGACGGAGGCGGAGAAGACCATCGCCGTGCAGGTCGGCGGCAAGCTCCGGGCCACTGTGACCATCCCTGCGGACGCGGATGAAGAAGCCATGGTCAAGGCCGCCCTGGCGGAGGAAAAGATCAGCCGCATGATGGAAGGCATGGAACTGGTCCGGACCATTACGGTGAAAAATAAGCTGGTTAATCTCATCCTGAAGCCGAAAACCCTTGACAAGGCCTGAGAATAGGGCTATAATACACAGGCTAATGGCCCATCGGAGGGAGGGATAAGAATGTCGGAAGTCAGAGTCAAGGAAAACGAGTCGCTGGACAGTGCCCTCAAGAGATTTAAGAGAAGCTGCGCCAAGGCTGGCGTGCTGGCTGACCTGAGGAAGAAGGAGTACTACCAGAGCCCCAGCGTCAAGCGCCGCAAGAAATCCGAGGCCGCGCGCAAGAATAAAAATAAGAGATATTACTAAGTGCACAAAACCCGGTTATCTTCGGATAGCCGGGTTTTTCTCTGCCTGCTCCAGCTGCTCCAGCTCATCGGGACTCCATTCCTCGGGCATGAGGAGAAAGCCCCGGCTGATCCCCAGCTCCTGGGCCAGGCGAGTCTTGGACCGCAGGGTATCCGCATCATCGTAGAGGATGAAGCGCACCTCCGCTTCTCTGCGCATCACCAGCACCTTACACTGAAGCTCCGGGGAGAAAAAGCAGGTCTCCGCCTCCTGAAACGAGCGATCCAGCTCTTCCCGCAGGATGAGCCTGCC
Source organism: Oscillospiraceae bacterium (assembly GCA_045223835.1). Classification (GTDB taxonomy): domain Bacteria; phylum Bacillota; class Clostridia; order Oscillospirales; family Oscillospiraceae; genus UBA1774. Next base: position 9,099 of record JBGUZS010000125.1, read on the forward strand.
CGCTCCGTCCGGACAGGGCAGGGAAAAGGCCCGACGGGTGCGCTCCAGGTCCAGGTAAACCTCCCCGCAGCGGGATATGGCCTCCTCCAGCCGCTGACGCAGCGTTCCGCCGGAGATGGCGGTGGACAGGAGCACAGCCGCCCCGCAGCCCTCCTGCCAGAGCTGTTCTGCGACCACGCAGCGGATGCCCCGCCTCCGCAGGAACTCGCAGAAGCGCAGCAGCTCCAGCCCGGGGCAGGGGGAAAACCCGCAGACCACCGTATCGATGCCCCGGCGGCGGCATTCGTTTGCGGTCTCCGCGGCGCGGGCCGAACGGATCCTCCCCCCCAAAACCATGCAGCCGCCCCGCAGGGCGGAGCGGGGCATGGGGAAAGGCCGGTCCAGACTGTAGGCCAGCGTGGCAGCTTTCCTCCCGCGGGAGAAGAAGCGGGAAAGCGCCTCCTCGCCGCAGGCAGGGATGAAGGCAAAAGACATAGGCACCTCCGGGAATCCCATGATGAGCGGTCTTCAATATAGACAAACGTTCTTTCCGGTGATATATTGAAAAAAGAAAATTCAGAATAAAGGAAGTATGAAGAATGAACCATTTTGCAGCGATCCGGGGAAAATTGGAAGAATACGGACTGGACGCCATGCTCGTCACCAGCCCCTCCAACCGCAAATACGCCACGGACTTTCCCTCTTCCGCCGGTATGGCTCTGGTCACCCGGAGGGAGGCCTTCTTCTTTATCGATTCCCGGTATATCGAGGCGGCGAAGAAGAGCATCACCGGCGCAGCGGTGGATATGGTGGATATACAGCGGGCGTATGACGCAAAGCTGAATGCGGAGATCGATCGCCTGGGGATCAGGACGCTGGGGATCGAAGAAGGTGCCATGAGCCTGGGAGAATATCGGAGCTGGGAGGAGAAGCTCCACGGGGAGCTGAAGCCTGCCCAGCAGCTCTTCACCGATCTGCGCACCGTGAAGGATCCGGAGGAGCTGGATTACCTTATCCGCGCCCAGCGCATCGCGGAGAAAGCCCTCGTCCAGGTGCTGGACCTGATCAGGCCGGGGATGACCGAGCGCCAGGTTGCCGCCGAGCTGATCTACCGTATGCTGCGGGAGGGGGCGGACGGCGTCTCCTTTGAACCTATCGTAGTCACCGGGGTCAAAAGCAGCATGCCCCATGGCGTTCCCGGCGATGTGGAGATCCGCAGCGGGGATTTCCTCACCATGGATTTTGGCTGCCGCCTGGGCGGGTACTGCTCCGATATGACCCGGACCGTTGCCGTGGGCAGCGCGACGGAAGAGATGCGCAAGGTCTATGAAACCGTCCTGCTGGCGCAGAAAACGGCGATCAGCGGGGCAAAGGCCGGGATGACCGGCGCAGAGGTGGACGGGATCGCCCGCAAGGTCATTCAAGACGCGGGGTATGGGGATTGCTTCGGCCATGGCTTCGGTCATGGGGTGGGGCTGGATGTGCACGAAGCCCCCACCGCGGGTCCCTCCGGCAAGGAGCCCATGCCGGCAAACGCCGTGATCTCCGCCGAACCGGGGATCTATCTGGAAGGCCGCTTCGGCGTTCGGATCGAGGATGTGATCATTCTGAAGGAGAATGGCTGCGAGGATATCACCCTGGCGCCCAAGGAATTGCTGATCCTGTAAAATAATATGCGCGCAGCCGGGATTTTTGCTTGCAAATTTCCGTATTCCGGTATAAAATAACTCAGATTTGAATGTAATACATGGAGAGGAGACTCTTGGTTTATGATCTCTGCTGGTGAATTCAGAAACGGCGTGACCTTTGAAATGGACGGACAAGTAATGCAGGTGGTGGAGTTCCAGCATGTGAAGCCCGGCAAGGGGGCAGCCTTTGTCCGCACGAAGATGAAAAATGTCATCACCGGCGCGGTCGTCGAGACCTCCTTCAACCCCACTGCGCGCTTTGAGAACGCCTATGTGGACCGGAAGGACATGGAGTACAGCTATAACGACGGCAACCTTTATTACTTCATGGACCCCGAGACCTATGACATGGTGCCTATCGATGAGGGCATGCTGCCCGACGGTTTCAAGTTCGTCAAGGAGAATATGGTCTGCAAGATCATGTCCTACAAGGGCAGCATCTTCGGCATCGAGCCGCCCAACTTTGTGGAGCTCGAAGTGACCGAGACCGATCCCGGTTTCAAGGGCGATACCGCCACCAACGTGACCAAGCCTGCCATCGTGGAGACCGGCGCAGAGGTGAAGGTGCCTCTGTTCATCAACCCCGGGGACCGCATCAAAATCGATACCCGCACCGGGGAGTATCTGGAGCGGGCGAAGGGCTGAGGATCGCTGCAGCCGGAGCGGATTCCGGCAGAAAGGAACAAGCAATGGAAATGAACATTACCGAAAAAGCCGCTTACCTCAAGGGGCTTTGCGAGGGCATGAAGCTGGATGACAGCAAGAACGAGGGCAAGCTTTTGAAGGCCATCGTCGATCTCTTGGGCGATGTGGCTCAGGAAATCGCCGACCTGAACGAGAATGCCTTGGATCTTGCGGAGGAGATCGATCAGATCTCCGATGATCTGGCGGATGTGGAAGACTTCCTGGAGGAAGCGGATGACGAGGACGAGGACGATTCCTGCTGCTGCGCCTGCTGCGATGAGGATGAGGACGCGGACGAAGACGAAGAGCCGGTTTTCTATGAGGTCACCTGCCCCAAGTGCGGAGCCGAGATCTCCCTGGATGAGGAAATCTTGAACTACGATTCCTTCAAGTGCCCCAAGTGCGGAGAAAAGCTGGAGTTTGAGTTTGACGAGGACGACGGCGACGAAGAAGAATGCTGCTGCTGCGAGAAGGAAGCGGAGAAGGACGAAGACTGAGCCGATCCTTCCGATCCCTGCTGAATGAATCTGACGCCGGAAGCAAAACCCTTTGCCTCCGGCGTCTTTCTGCCCAAATGAAAAGGCCCTGCGCAAATACGCGCAGGGCCTTATTCAAGAATCAGATCTGCGGAAGGGCGGCGAAGCTGGCCTTCAGCTCATCATCCGTGGGGATATAGTCGTCCATCTGACCATCGTTAAACTTCTGATAGGCGACCAGGTCGAAATAGCCGGTTCCGGTCAGGCCGAAGACAATGGTCTTCTCCTCGCCGGTCTCCCTGCATTTCAGGGCCTCGTCCATGGCTACCTTGATGGCGTGGGCGCTCTCCGGCGCGGGTAGGATGCCCTCTACCCGGGCAAACTCCTCCGCTGCCTTGAATACGTCCGTCTGGACGACGGAGGTGGCTTCCATATACCCATCGGCGTACAGCTGGGAGAGAGTGGAGCTCATGCCGTGATACCGCAGGCCGCCGGCATGGTTGGGGGCGGGGATGAAGCCGCTGCCCAGGGTATACATTTTGGCCAGGGGGCAGACCTTGCCGGTATCGCAGAAGTCGTAGGCATAGACGCCCCGGGTGAAGCTGGGGCAGGATGCAGGCTCCACGGCGATGATGCAGTAATCCGCCTCGCCCCGGAGCTTTTCCCCCATGAAGGGAGCGATCAGGCCGCCCAGGTTGGAGCCGCCGCCGGCGCAGCCGATGATCATATCCGGCTTGATGCTGTATTTATCCAGCGCGGCCTTGGTTTCCAGCCCGATGACGCTCTGGTGCAGGAGAACCTGGTTCAGCACGCTGCCCAATACGTAGCGGTAGCCCGGCGTAGAGGTAGCGACCTCCACCGCTTCGGAAATGGCGCAGCCCAAGCTGCCGGTGGTGCCGGGATGCTCCGCCAGGATCTTCCGGCCGATGTTGGTATCCATGGAGGGAGAGGGGGTGACGGAGGCGCCGTAGGTACGCATGACCTCCCGGCGGAAGGGCTTCTGCTCATAGGAAACCTTGACCATGAACACCTTGCAGTCCAGCTCAAAATAGGAGCAGGCCATGGAGAGTGCGGTACCCCACTGACCGGCTCCGGTCTCAGTGGTAACGCCCTTGAGTCCCTGCTTCTTCGCGTAGTAAGCCTGGGCGATGGCGGAATTCAGCTTATGGGAGCCGCTGGTATTGTTGCCCTCAAATTTATAGTAGATCTTGGCCGGGGTTTTCAGGCGTTCCTCCAGACAATAGGCCCGGACCAGGGGAGAGGGACGGTACATCTTATAAAAATCCCGGATCTCCTGAGGGATATCGATATAGGGAGTGTCGTTATCCAGCTCCTGCTTCACCAACTCCTCGCAGAAGACGGGAGCCAGCTCTTCGGCCTTCATGGGCTTTCCCGTGCCGGGATTCAGCAGGGGAGCAGGCTTGTTCTTCATATCGGCCCGGAGGTTGTACCAGGCTGTGGGCATCTCCGCCTCGGTTAGATAGATTTTATAAGGGATCTTTTCCATGTTTATTGCCACTCACTTTCTTTTCATAATTTGCTTTCTCAGGTTTTTAAGAATCAAGTATGGTATTGGCGCAGCCGCGCCATCGTTTCGGAAAAAACAGCATTTCATGTCCCTCCTGAGCATAAAAAACAGTCCTGTCCCAGATAAAATGCTGGGACAGGACTGAACATCCTGCGGTACCACCCGGCTTGACGCAGAAACACTGCGCCCACTCATGCATACAAACATATGCCGGCCTTTGTTTACGGAGCGCCATCTCCGTCTCGCATACTCAGAAGCCATTTGCCCCTTTTCCGCTCGCCCTCGGAAGCCCATTCGGCCGGATGCTTTCTGCTGTGCTCTCAGCGCCCACAGCTCTCTGGGAGAAAACGAACCGACTTACTTACACTTCTTCAACGGTTTATAGCAATATAGCACCGAAGGTTTTCCCTGTCAAGAGGAAAATTTCCGAAATTTCCTTGTCTGCTCCGAATCAGCCGAAGAGGATCCTCTGGGCTTTCGCATCCACCCGGGCGACCGGACCGAAAGGAATGATACACCGGGGCAGCGCGTGGCCGATATTCAGATTGGCCAGAATGGGCAGTCCGGGATCGTCCACCGTATCCACGAGGATACGATGATACTCTTCCTGATAGGCTTCATCCATGGGTTTACCCACCAGGATCCCGCTGATGCGGGAGAACACTCCAGCTTTTTTCAGGCAGAGCAGGGCCTTGCGGAACGCCTCCGGCGGCATCAGAACTTCGCTGGATTCCAGCAGAAGGATCCGGCCGCGCCAATCCTCCGGGCCGGGAAAAATACCGTATTTCTGTGCAAGCCCGGGAAAAGCGCGGTATTGCTCATCGTGCTCTCCGTCCAGAAAGTCATACATCGAATCGATGCAGCCGCCCAGGATGGGACCGGAGAACGCATCTGGACCCTGGAGCAGCATAAAGCCCCGATCCGGGTGCTTGACGAGCGGGACGCCCACCTGATCGGGCGTGAAGCTGCTCCGGGAGCTGTACCAAACCTCGCTGGGCCGGATCTCCCGGATGGTCCCGGTTTCGATCAGCTCGGTGAAATACGCCCTGGTGTAAGGGAGCATCTCCGGACTCAGCTCGCAGATATCCGACAGAAAGGATTGGCCGTAAAAGGTTGGTAAGCCCAGCTTATGGAGCATCAGGTGATTGATCGTGGTATCGGAAAAGCCCAGAAAGGGTTTGCCGGTTATGGCGCTGCGCAAATCATCATGATCGAAAAGCCAGGGGCTCAGACGCAGAGTATCGTCCCCGCCGATGGCGCAGAGGATCAAATCGATCTCCGGATCTTGAAAAGCCTGGATCAGGTCCGCCGCCCGCGCATCCGGGTGATCCCGGGTATAGTCTATTCCCTTCAGGGCGTGGGGGAGAAAGCGTACCTCCAGCCCCATATCTCTCAGCCGCTTCAGACCGATCTCCCTCTCGAAGCGGATGGAATCCTCGCCCAGTATCCCGCTGGAGAGGCTCACGATCCCAACAGTGCGGATCACCTTTTCATTCCTCCTTTATCGTTTGCAGCAGTTTAGCATAGAAGATGGGAAGATGCAATCCCGTTTCAAGTTGCTTTTCCGGCAGGAGTGTGGTATATTAAACCTGCTTTTTATGACCCCCGGAGGTGTAAGACATATGGCAAAGAGAAAAGACTGGCTTCGGATGGCTGCCGCGCTGTTTATGACCGCTGTGGTGCTCCTGTCCTGCGCGGGCTGCGTGGTGATCGGCAACCGCAAGCCCATCGCCACCCTTTTGTTCAGCAATGGGGCGGAGGTGACCATTCGCCTTTATCCGAACAAAGCGCCGAATACGGTGGACAACTTCATCAAGCTGGCCAATTCCGGCTTCTATGACGGCAGCCCCGTTCACCGCATCGTGGAGTATGTACTGGTGCAGATGGGCGGTCCCGCGAACTCCGATGAATCAGACGCCGGGTATTATATCAAGGGTGAGTTTGCGGATAACGGCTATGTGAAGGATAACCTGGTGTTCAACGAGGGGATCGTGGGTATGGCCCGCCTCGCCGCGGATGAGGACGACAAGAAGTTCTACAATACCGGGAGCAGCCAGTTCTTCATCATGCTGGAGCCCAAGGCCTCTATGGACGGCAAATACGCCGCCTTCGGCAAGGTGATCACCGGTATGACGGATATTGTTGCGATCTCCAAGATGGATGTGGATGATAACGACTGTCCCCGGGATGAGATCTACATCGTCTCTCTCCGGGTGAACTGCTATGACTACAAGCCCGGTGAGCCCAAGACCATCGATAAATCCTCTGTCGATCTGTATTGAGCCTGATCGTTCCGGCTCCGGTTTTCACCGGGGCCGGAATTCGCATTGACAATCCGGACAAAATGGGGTAGACTGAATTTACAAATTTAAAACAATATAACAAGGAGGAGTTTTATTCATGAATCTTGTCGAAAAGTACGGCCCCATCGCGGCCCGCAATTCCATCTCCCAGTATTGCCCCCCCAAGTGCTTTGAGCTGGCGGGCAAGGAATTCGACTTCGTGATGGATACCGGTGAGTGCTCCGGCGATATTCACCTGGAGTTTGTGGATGAGAACAAGGTCAACTGGAGCATCATGAGCGGCAAGTTTTCCGGCAGCTCCGAGCGGTATGAGTGCCGCAAGGCGGACGACTATACCTACCTGGTGACCTACTGCATGCCCGAGCCCAACCGGGAGAACCACACCTTCGTTATCGATAAGGAGCAGGGCCTGGTCACCTTCCTGCGCTGCGTCGTGGGTGAGAACCCTTACTGGCCTTATCTGATCGACAGCCACTGGGCCTTCGGCTACATCAAGATCGAGGGCGAGGAGCATACGGACATCAAGCGTCATTGCTTTACCGATGAGGTTGCCGGCACCGGCGTCCGCTGGGTGTATGGCCATGAGCTCTCCACCGTACACGTCTACTACAACAGCCACTTTTACCGCATCAAGTACAATGCCCAGGCGAACGTTTCCAACCTGAACAGCGGCATGCGCTCCCTGCCCGGCTCCGATGAGGAAGCCTTCTATGTAAAGATCAAGGAAGGGATGTATCTCGTCAGTGTCACCGAGCAGAACATGGAGAAGATCCTGGGCGCCAAGATGGGCTTCCGCAGCGATACCCTGTGCTTCCTGGATAACTGGAACCGGATGTACAGCGTCGGCCGCGGCTACGGCACCGCCACCCGGGATGATACTCCGGATCGGGAGATCTTCTGCATGATCGGCAAATATGCCAAGCCGGAGGAGATCGAAGAACATTTTTTTACGGATCCGAACCCCTACACGGTATAAGGGACGGAGCGGAATCGGAAGCAGAAGCGAAACCGGAATAGCGCAAAAACCACGGGGCGGGCCAGACGGCCCGCCCCGCTTCTATCCTGGAAACCCCTTTTAGTCCAGCTTTTTGCGGCGGTTGGAGAATTCTTCCTTGCGCTGGGCATAGGCCTCCATCGCCTCCCGGAAGAAGAGCGGTTCCGTCCTCTCCGCGCCGAGGGTCTCCAGCAGCTTTTGCGTGAGCAGGGGATTCAGCACCAGCAGGGGACCCAGCAGATAGGTGCCCAGGAAGTTCTTCCGCTGTACGCCCTCGAATGGGCAGCCCTCCTCCAGGCCGATACCCCGGACCACGGAGGCAAAGCCCTCCACCCCTATCCCGGGATGGCAATGGCTGAAGCGGCTGTTGAAGGCCGTGATCTCCAGACCCTCCCACCGGCCCAGGAAAAAGCCGTTATACCGCTTGTTCAGATCCTGGCGGGCCTCCAGATCAAAGAGCCCGAGACCGGACAGGGTGTCGTCCGCAGTGCGGATGCTTTTGCCTGCCAGCTCCAGGCTGTTGCCGGTAAAGAGGAAGCAGCAGCCGTCCTCAATCCGTTCTTCCATCGCCTTGGCATAGGGGCGCAGCGCGGGAAGCGCCATCCGCTGGCCGCGTTCCGTCATGGGTCCGCAATAGACGAAGCGGACGTCTCCGTCCCCGGCAAAAGCGGGTTCTGCGTTCAGCGGGGTTTCAACATATTCCGCCTCGGGGATGCATTTGCGCAGATAACGCATATTCGCCCCGTCTCCGAAGAGATTGCCCAGCTCCGGGTAGAGGTATTCCAGCTTCATGCCTTCCTCATCCTTTCCGCTATCGCGTTCCGTACCATAACGGCCTGGTTTTGCCGATAGACCTCATAGAGCACGAAGACCTTCCCGCACCGGCTCAGGTCCACCGCGGCGGCCGCGTCCTTTGCCTGATGGACCACGGTGATCCGCTCCTCCGGAACGCCGGCGATGAGCAGCCTCAGCCGGGTATCCAGGCATCGGGCGCCAACCGCAAGCACCTGTACGGTCTCCTCCTGCGCCAGGAATTCAAAATCCGCATCATAGAGCCAGGCGATGTTTTCGGAGGAGCTCTTTTCGTCAAATACGTCGTCCAGCAGCAGAACGACGGCTTTTCGCCCCTCCGCGTTGGCCACATAGTCAAAGTTCCTGGAGCAGGCCACGGCATTCAGCCCCTTGGCCATGATCTCCGTCAGCTCCCAATCGCCGATCTCCTCCTGCCAGAAGCGGGACTGCACAACCTGCAGCTTTTCCATCCCTTCCGCGATCTGCTCGGGCGAATAGCCGATGGTGCGCAGGACAGCCACCGCCGCGACGGCGTTATACAGATTATAAACCGCATCCGCGGGCATATGGTAGTCGTGCCATACGTTGTTTTCCAGCACGGTCATCAGCCCGGCTTCCCGGTCGGCGGAGATCAGCTGGTAGTCGCCCCGGGAAGAGGCCCAGCCGCAGCTGTCGCAATGGGCCCGGCCGATATGATTGTACCGCCGGAAGTCATACTGGATCGGTTCGCCGCAGATGGGACAGAGGCGGGCGTCCACCACCAGGTTCTCCCGGGCCGGCGGCTCAAAGGGCAGGGGATCAATACCGAAGTATACCCGGCTGTTGAGCTTGGCAACGTTGGAGCTGATGGGGTCGTCTCCATTGAGGATCAGACGGGTTTCCGGGGGAATGTACCGGTCCAGAAGAGAGGCGATGTACTCCGGATGCGCGTTTCGGCGCATGGAGTCCCGAAACAGGTTGGTGATGATGAGATAATTCGGCTTAACGGCGGGGAAAATGCGGGCGGCGCTGCGCTCATCCATCTCCAGCACGCCCACCTTCCGTCTGCAGCGGCCGGATGGGCCGGCCGCCTCCAGAAGAGCGGAAGCCGCGCCCGCGTCGATATTGGAGCCCAGACGGTTGCTCACCGGGTCCTCACCGAAGCCGGCAAGCAGGTCGCAGAGCATGTTGCTCACGGTGGTCTTGCCGTTAGTACCCGTCACGCCGATGAGCAGCTCCGGCTTTCCGATACGGGAAAGAAAATCCGGGCAGATGCGCAGAGCCAGCTTGCCGGGGAGATAGGTGGCTTTTTTGCCCAGCAGACGCATGGCGAACTGGGCGCACTTGCCCGCAGCCAGAGCCAGGGAAAAACGAAGTCCGTTCACGGTTTCGCCTCCATATGCCGGTTTTCGGAAGAACCGACGCTGTTTTCGCCAAGTATAGCATAGATTCATCAGGAATACCAGCTTTCTCAAGCATCCGGCAGACAATATCGTTGCCGCCGGAAAAAAGATATGGTATGATTATCTGGAATAAAGCTCAGGGGTTTTCAACAACAGAGGAGGTGCGCATATGGCAGAGAATGACAGCCGGTCAGCCTATCTTGCCGCGCGCAAGCTGGGGAGAAAGTATGTATCCGAGCATTCGGGGGATAAGGATAAGGGGTATCTCCATGTGCTGGAGGACAATACCCGGGGCGTGGAGATCCTGGCGGAAATCAACCTGGGCTTCCATGAGATCCCCCTGAATCGCATCGCCGGCACCCGTACCGCCGCGAGAAGCAATTCCTTTGCGGGGAATTTTATGCCGCTCCTGGGAGATGATACGGAATTCGCCATCAAATGGAAGAAGGTTTATGAGAGCCAGCTGGTGGAGGGGATCCGGGAACCCATCAAGGTCTATGAATATATCAACCATTATTACGTTCTGGAGGGGAATAAGCGGGTCAGCATCCTGAAATACGTCGGCGCGGCGTCCGTCTACGGGAATATCATCCGCCTGCTGCCCGAGCGGGATGAGACGAACGACGATATTTCCATCTTCTACGAAATGCTGGATTATGATAAGAAGATGTATTTTGAGGGTCTATGGTTTCACCGCAGGGGAAACTTTACCCGCCTGATGAATCAGACGGAAAAGTACCTCAAGGATCATCCTGAGGTGACGGACACCGTGGAAGAAACCATCAACAATACCTATCGCCGCTTCCACAAAGCTTTCCGGGCTTCCAAGCTGGAAGGCCTCGAGCTGACCTCCGGAGACGCCCTGGTGGAATACAGTCAGATCTTCGGCTATCCCTATGGGGCGGAGCAGAAGGAGCTGGTGCGGAATATACGCAAGGCGAAAGCTCAGTTCCTGGTGGCGGAAGGCAGTCGGAAACGGGATACCATGGAGGTCAATGCGGAAAAGGCGGAGGTCCAGCCGGTACGGCCCAGGCTGCGCAAGCCCATGGTCCGCGCCGCCTTTGCCTTCGACGATGATCCCAATACCAGTCTCTTTACCCGATGGCATTGCATCGGCATCGACCGGGTTGAGAGAAAATACCGGAACAACCTCACTGTGGAGCGGATGTACAATGTGAACCGCCATCCCGGCGGTCCCTTTGCGGCGCTGCAGGAGCTGGCGGCGAAGAAGCCGGATGTGCTGTTTACCACCAGTCCGACCATGTCGGACGCAAGCCTTCGGATCGCCCTGGAGAATCCGGAGCTGATCGTCCTAAACTGCGACAGGCCCCGGGAGGGGAAAAACCTCAATACCTACTTCAGCAAGATGTTCGATATGACCTTCCTCTGCGGCGTGCTGGCGGCAGCCATGAGCTGCAGCGGCGTGATCGGCTATATGAACTATGCCGCCTGGGGAGAGCTCAAGACCACCTACGAGATCAACGCCTTTGCCTTGGGGGCGAGGCTCATCAATCCCCGGGCAAAAACGCTGGATTACACCCTGCGGGGGATCAACTCCTGGCAGGAGCATGATCTGGCCAGGCAGACCATGGCTGAGCATGGCGCGGATGTGGCCTTCTGCCGGCATTCGCCGGATAATCCCCTGGATCGCGTCGCCTTCCCGGAGATCTATGCGCAGCTCTATGGTCTCAGTCCGGAAGGGTACGCGCTGGAGAGCTACGCGGGAGCCTCCTTCGATTGGGAGCATTTCTACGATAAGGTCATCAGCGATGCGATCGAAGGACGTACCGCACTGCTGGAGAGCCGGCATATCGGCGGAAATCCCATTCATTTCGGATGGGGCATGAGCACGGGAATTATGGATATTTACCCTGTGAACAATGTGATCGGCGAGCGGGCGACCCGGCTCGTAAACATCTTCCGGGACCTGGTGCGGGAGGACCGCCTCAGCCCCTTTGAAGGGCCCATCTGGGACCGGGACGGGAATCTGCGCATCGACCACGGGGTCCAGCCGCCTTTGCTGGAGCTGCAGCGGATGCATTGGCTGGAAAGCTCTGTGGAGGAGCTGAACCCCCTGCCGGAGAATTGAGAAAGGAAGCGTATACACTATGTTTGAAGAGATCACCGCCCAAGCGCGAAAGGCGACGGAAGAGCTGCTGCAGGCGGCAAAGCTTCAGGCGGGGGACCTGTTCGTGGTAGGCTGTTCTTCCAGCGAGATCGTGGGGGAACGCATCGGAAAGGGCTCCAGCATGGAAGCGGCTGAGGCCGCCTTCGCGGGGATCTATCCGCTGCTGAAGGAGCGGGGGATCTGGCTGGTGAGCCAGTGCTGCGAACACCTGAATCGCGCGCTCATCCTGGAACGGGAGGCGGCCCGGCAGTATGGCTGTGAGCCGGTGAACGTGGAGCCCTGGGCCCATGCGGGCGGCTCCTTCGCCACCGTGACCTTTGCCAGACTCGCTGAGCCCGTGGCGGTGGAGCATATACGGGCCGCCGCCGGCATGGATATCGGGGATACCTTTATCGGAATGCATCTGCGGGATGTTGCGGTGCCGGTGCGCCTGAGCCTGAACGCCATCGGTCAGGCCCATCTCACCTGCGCCAGAACGAGGCCGAAGTTCATCGGCGGAGACCGGGCCAGGTATCGGGAAGCGCTGAAATGAGCGGCTGGGAAATTGGAAGCAAATATCAAGGGCGGGAGAGCCGATTCGGTTCTCCCGTCTTTTTTCATGAATCCTGTTGACAAAACCGGTTTAATGAATTAAACTCATTGTAGGTTTAATCAATTAGACCATAGGCGGTGAAATGATGGAAGGAAAAAGGTTGTCCTACGGGGAATCCCGCTTTCTGGACGTGATCTGGGAGAATGAGCCCGTGTCCTCGGGCCGGCTGGTGGAGCTGTGCCGGGAGAAGCTTGGGTGGAAGAAGTCCACCACCTATACCCGTCTCCGCATCCTTGGGGAAAAGGGCTACGTGAAGAATGAAGAGAGCGTGGTCACGGCGCTGGTTACCCGGGCAGAGGTGCAGGCCTCTGAGAGCGCCTATGTGGTGGAGCAGACCTTTTCCGGTTCTCTGCCCGGGTTTCTGGTATCCTTTTTGGGGGGGAAGACGATCTCCGCCCGGGAGGCGGAGGAGCTGAAGAAGCTCATTGACGAGCATCGGGAGGACTGACATGGAAAACCTGTTTTTTCGGGTACTGAACATGAGCCTCTCCGCCGCTGCGGTGATCGCGGTGGTGGCGCTGGTGCGACTGCTCCTGCGGTCCGCGCCGAAGAAATGGCGGTATCTCCTTTGGAGCGCAGCGGGGTTCCGGCTCAGCTGTCCCGTCAGCTTCAAAGCGTTTTTCAGCATCTTTCGGTTTAGGCCTTCGGCCATCGCAGCTGTCGGCGCAGGGGATGCGGCTGTGCTCCTGCCGCAAAACGCAGCTGCCGCGGCCAGGATCGGGATCCCTGCCGCAGCCGGTATGCCCCCGGCGGCGGTGCAGGTCACCCCTGCGGTTATCCCGGCGGCGCCGGTCCCGGCCCAGGAACAGACCCAGCTCTGGCCGGAGCTTGGCATCCTCCTCTGGCTTCTCGGGATGGCGGTGATGCTGGCCCTGGGGATTATCCGGTATATCCGGATGAAGCGGATCCTGACGGATGCTGCGGTTTTGGAAAAGGGCGTATTTGCCACGGACCGGATCCGGATGCCCTTTATCCTGGGCCTTCTGCCGCCCCGTATCTATCTTCCCGCCGGGCTGGATCCGGCGGAAGCGGGCTTTGTCCTGGCCCATGAGCGGGCGCATATCCGCAGGGGAGACCACTGGGTGAAGCTGCTGGCTTACCTGCTGCTGTCGATCCATTGGTTCAATCCCGCGGTGTGGGCTGCCTTTTACCTTATGAGCCGGGATATGGAGATGAGCTGCGATGAACGGGTGCTCCGGGATCTGACCGGTTCGGCGAAGGCCTACAGCCGTACCCTTCTGCGCTTTGCCGAGGGCAGACAGTTTCCCGCCCCTGCGCCTCTGGGCTTCGGAGAATCCGATGTGAAGAGCCGCATCAAAAACGCCTTGCGTTGGAAGCGGCCGAAGCTTTGGATCACTCTGGCGGCGATCATCCTCTGCATCTCCGCCGTGGCTGCCTGCACCGCCGATCCGAAGGAACCGAAGGAACCGAAGGAGCCCGATGCTTCGGAGATGGCGGCGGGGGATACCGTGCGCTTCTCCCGCACGGAGCAAAGCATCCTTCTCAGGGCTGTGGAGGGGAGCCGGAGCTTTGGGGAGCTCGTAGAAGAGCTTGCTCCTCAGGGGTTCGAGTACCGAGCAGAGGATAATTTTCTCAGCCTGGAGGACCGGCTGCTCACCGAAACGGGGGCGCTGACCATCGGCATGGACAAGGCTTCCGCGCTGCAGGCGCTGTACGGCGCTCTGCCGGATGGAAGGGAGGATATTTTCCTCCGGGCGGAGAATCATCCGGGTATCCTGCTGGGGAATGACAAGGACGGGTATTATCCTCTCTCCGGCCTGTTCGCCGGAGAACCCTTCCGCATGACTTTGCAATATGCCGGGGCCTATGCGGACCTTTTGCAGAGCGTCACCTTAAGATTCTGGCCGCTGGAGGACGGGGAAGAGGTTTATTCCCGGCTGAAGAAAGTCCTTGTGGATCAGCTGGGAGACCCGGATGGGGAAGGCTCCGACGATAGAGTCTCGGCAATGGGATGGCTGTTTCCTTATGGCGCCGGCGCCTTGAGCCTGCAGTGGACCGGGAAGGGGAGCGGGGATCAGTCGGTGATCATTCTGCTGTCCGCCGCGATGGGGGCGGATACCCCCTGGAGCTGGAGCAGCACGGTGAAAGCCCCGGATATCCGGGAGGCTGCCTTGAAGTCCGGGTCGGCTCAGGAGGAGATCCTGCTGACGGAGGAGCAGATCGAAGAGCTGACGGCTCTGCTGAACGCGGTGCCCAGGGATCAGGTGGTCGGCGGCAGAGGGATCCCCTCGGAGCGGGTGCTGGAGCTGCGGGATACCGGCTATGCCCTGCGCTTTGCCGGAGGCGTGATCGAGCTGGATGGCGAAGGCCCCGGGGCCTTCGCCGCTGCAGAACCGGTGTGGGAGATCCATGACGAAGCTCTGTATGCCTGGCTGGATGCCCTGTGGACGGAAAGTCCCTTCGGAGGAACAGAGAATCCCCTGGGTCTGACCATGAGCGCGAAGGACGTCACCCCCACAGGCTGCACCCTGGTGTTCACCCAATCCGGCGGCGCACCCACCGGAAGCCTGCAGACCGGCGCAGCTTTCCTTTTGGAGAGAGAAGCCGCCGAAGGCGTATGGGATGAACTTCCCGGTCTGCGGGATGTCATATGGTATTCCCTTGCCTATTCCATCCCTTCCGATGGGACTACGACGCTGGCAGCGGATTGGACGCATATCCTCGGTCCGCTGGAGGCCGGGCATTACCGGATCAGCAAGGAGATCATGGATTTCCGCGGGGGAGGGGATTACGATACCTATTTGATCTGCGCGGAATTCGATATCCCAGATGATGGGAGAATAGTGGGAACCGCTCAGTTTGAAGTCAAAGCAGATGAATGGAAAACCTCGGCAAAGGGTATGATAGAGGTATTTGAGAAAGAACATGGCTTCCTGGGCATCCGGATCCAGGCTGATCTGGAAATCGGTCCGAATGACTTTGGCGGCGTTGCGTTTTATCTCCCCGCAGGGTGTGCGCTGGAAGACGTATCGTGTACCTATCCGGAAACGGACGGAGAAGCCGACAGCGATCCGCCGGTCAACGTCTGGTCCACCGCAAGCGATCTTGAGAAGTATACCGCGATGATCGAGATCGGGCGCAGCCAGAGCGTGACTCCCGGCGGAGGAGGTACAGGCATGGTGACCATCGAAGCGTCATATCCTCGGGAAAGCAGTGATTCGGTGAGCTCCCTGGCCTTTGCCGTGGAATGCGGTGCGGAGGAGAAGGACGGCTATGTGATCATGGGTGTTGAGTACAGCGAAATCATCGTGGAGATCAAATCCCGTTAATACCGTCTCGGCATATGGATCCGTGGCCTGAACATTTTGACCGAACAGGACAAAAGCACCAGCCGTCCAACAGGACTTGGCTGGTGCTTGTATTTGAAGGGAAGAGGGCAGCTGCCGCTCAATCGTCCATATCGGCATGGAAGCGGAGGATATCCTCGCTTCTGCCCAGGATCACCAGGCTGTCCGTCTCCTTGAAGGGATAGCCCGGCTCAATATGGGTGGTGATCTTGTTTCCGCTCTGGATGGCGATCACATTGATTCCGTATTTCTGCCGCAGATTGCTGTCGGTAATGCGGACGCCCACAAGCTTCCGGGGGACGGGGCACTCCGTGATATCCATCTCATTGTTCAGGCGGATGTAATCCATTATGGAGCTTCCGGTGAGCCGCTGGGCCAGCCTGGCGCCCATATCCCGCTCCGGAAAGACCATTTCCGCGCCGATCTTCTCCAGCAGCTGGCCATGCTCCCGGCTGACCGCCTTGGCCATGACCCGTTTCACCCCCAGGGCGAGAAGATTCATGGCGGTGAGCAGGCTGACGTCCAGCGCGCCGATGCAGATGATCACGGCGTCGCAGGCGCCGAAGCCCACGTCCTCCAGATTCTGCCTGGAAAGATTGTGGATGACATAGGCATATTCGGTGTATGCCCGTGCCTCGTTCACCTTGCTCTCTACCTGATCCGCTACGATGACCTCGGCGCCGGAGGCAGCCAGCCCCTGGGCAAGGGCGCTGCCGAAACGCCCGAGTCCGATGACGCCGTATGTGCCCTTATCCTTCGTTATCTTTTTCATCCTATGGTGAATCCCTCCTGGCTGTAGGACCACTCGTTCTGGGAAGAGTAGCGCCACAGCGTTGCTATGGTAAGCGGGCCAAGGCGGCCCACGAACATACTGACGATCAGAACGATCCGGGCTCCTGTGCCCAGCTCCGGAGTAGGAACGATGCTGAGCCCTACGGTGCAGCAGGCGGAAACGGTCTCAAAGAGCAGAGACAGGAAATCCCGCTCCGGCTCGCACAGGCAGAGCATAAGCGTGGAAAGAAGCAAAAATGAGCCGCCGATCAGGACCACGGTAAAGGCCTTGCTGATAACCGTATCCGGAACCCGCCGCCGGAATGCCTGAGGAGTTCTCCCTGTTGCAGTGGACCGGGCAGAAAGAAACAGCGCGAATATGGTGGTGGTTTTGATGCCGCCGCCGGTGGATCCGGGGGATGCGCCCACGAACATCAGAAGGCACATGATCAGCAGGGCGGCGGGACGGAAACCGCTCAGGTCCCAAGTGGAGAAGCCTGCGGTGCGGGCGGATACGCTCTGGAAAAAGGCGCCCATCCAGCTGATCGGCTGGGCCAGACGCAGCAGCAGGGTGCCCAGAAGGATCAGGAGTCCGGTCATGACCAGGACCACCTTGGTCTGCAGACTCAGGGAACGCCTTCTGCGGAACCGGCACAGCTCCAGGATGACCAGGTAACCCAGACCGCCGCCGATAATGAGCAGAGCGGTGATGAGATTGAGCCAGGCACGGTCCCCGTATCGGATGAGACTGTCTGTACCGCCCAGGATATCGAAGCCTGCGTTATTGAAGGCGGATACGGCATGGAACACCGCCATGCCGAGACCCGGTCCCGTGCCGAAATCCCGGGCAAATACGGGCCAGATCAGCAGACTTCCCGCCATCTCAAAAGCCAGCGTGATGAGCAGGACCCTGCCCAGCAGGCCGGATACATCCCCGTAGCTGGTAAGGTTCCAGCTCTCCTTCAGCATCTGCCTGTCACGAAGACGCAGGCCTCCCCCGGCCAAAAGAGTGACAGAAACGCCGATGGCCGCGACCCCCAAACCGCCGATCTGGATGAGCAGGAGGATGACGAGCTTGCCGAAGACCGTCCAGGAGGCGCCGGTATCCGTCACCACAAGTCCGGTGACGCAGGCTGCGCTGGCGGAGGTGAACAGGGAATCCAGAGGACTGGAGACCATCTGCTCCGTCCTGGCCGCTGGAAGACTCAGCAGCAGAGCCCCCAGAAGGATCAGAGCCAGGAAGCCCAGGGCGATGGACCTGCCGGGCGTCAGATGTTTGCGCAGACGTTTCATTGCTTCCTCCAAACCGAAGGGGAGAAGAGGAGCAGCAGGGGGAAGATCTCCAATCTGCCCAGGATCATGATGAGGGAAAGCAGCAGTTTATTCCCGCCGGAGAACAGGGAAAAATTGCCCGCAGGTCCGACCACGTTCAGGCCGGGGCCGATATTGGATATACAGGCCAGGGTGCCGGTGAAATTGGTGGTGAGGTCAAACCCATCCAGAGAGAGGCAAAGGGTCCCCAGAAGCAGAATGCCGATATAACAGGCGGAAAACACCAGGGTGGTATGCAGGGTGCTGTCGGAAACCGGCTTCTTTTCCAGCCGGACGACGCTCACACCATGGGGATGCTGCTGCCGCCAGAGCTCCTGTCGGATCCCCTTGAACAGGATCATGATCCGGGAAACCTTCATCCCGCCGCAGGTGGAGCCGGCGCAGGCGCCGGTGAACATGAAGAGGACCAGGATCCATTTGGAGAATTCCGGCCAGACATTGAAATCTGCGGTGGAATAGCCCGTGGTGCTCATGATGCTGCCCACCTGGAAGGCGGAATACCGCAGGCTTTCCCCGAAGCTGCCGTAAAGCGGAAGAATATTCAGGGAAATGGCCAGGATCCCCAGTACGGCAAGGCAGAGGTACACATGCAGCTCCTCGCTTTTCAGCGCATCCCGCACCTTGCCCACAAGGATCAGGAAGTAGAGGTTGAAGTTCACCCCGAAGAGGAACATGAACACGGTGATGACCACCTGGATATAGGGGCCGTAAAATCCGACGCTGGCTGCCCGGTTGGAAAAGCCGCCGGTGCCCGCGGTCCCGAAGGAGTGGACCAGGGCGTCATACAGGTTCATTCCTCCGAAGAGGAGCAGGATGACCTCCAGCAGGGTGAGGAAGATATAGATCATGTACAGGATCCCGGCGGTTTTCCTGGCGCTGGGGACCAGCTTGCCGACGGTGGGCCCCGGGACCTCCGCCCGCATGATATGCATGGACCGGCTGCCGGACATGGGCATGACCGCCATGATAAATACCAATACGCCCATACCGCCGATCCAGTGGGTGAAGCTGCGCCAGAACAGACCGCTCAGGCTCAGCGCCTCGACGTTCTTCAGGATGCTGGCTCCGGTGGTGGTAAAGCCGGAGGCGGTCTCAAACAGCGCGTCTATGTAATTGGGGATATCCCCGGAAAAGACGAAGGGCAGGGCGCCCAGCAGGGAGATACACAGCCAGGAGAGGCCAACGCAGACGAAACCCTCCCGGGCATAGATCTTGGTGTTCGTCGGCTTCAGAAGGCTGAGGAGGCCTCCCAGCGCCGCGGAGATCACCACCGTGATCAAATAGGGGAAGGGGGGTTCCCGGTGGAGCAGGGCGACGATGGCGGGAAGCAGCAGGAGCATGGCGATAACAAACAGCACCTTCCCCAGGATCTGGGCGATCATTCGGATATTCATGGCGGAAACATACTTCCTTCTATTACGGCTTGACCGTGCAGGTAAGATAACTGAAGTATAACAAGAAAACGGGGAAAAGTAAACCGAAAAGGCTGTTTATACGAATCCGGCGGAACAGAAAGAACTGTTCCGCCGGAAAAACGCACTTTTGGTCAGGGCTTGGGCAGATCGCGGCCCTTGTAGATGTACTGGCCGTCTTGATAGACCACCTTGCCATAGCTCCCGTTGGGGTAGAAGGGCTCAAAGTTGATGGGCGCACCCAGGCGTTTGATGACGACCGGGCCATGCCAGAGACCGGCGGGGATGCGCACAACCGTGGGCTCGGTGATGGTGTAGGTCTCCAGGTGCTCCGGATCGGGCCCCAGG
>JBGUZS010000126.1:0-5656 GCA_045223835.1 Oscillospiraceae bacterium
CGCCATAGGGTGTCCGGACGGACTGCGTTCCCTTTGTGATTGAGCCGGCGCATTGCCTGTGCTGCGGGAACCGCTTCGCCGAATGCCCTGCGGGCGCCGCGGAAAGAAGGCAGACACATGAACAGGCAATACCATGACAGACCAAACGGATATCAGGAAACGATCCGGGAGGGGCTCTCTGCCGTCCGTTCCTTCCGTTCCGGCGTCTCCTACGGCGCCGGAAGCAGAGAGGAGCAGCTCGCACGGCTGAGAGCAGAAATCGACAGCGCGGATGCGATCGTCATCGGCGCCGGGGCCGGCCTGTCCACTGCGGCGGGGTTTACTTACTCCGGCGAGCGCTTTGACCGATATTTCGGAGACTTCGCCGCCCGATTCGGCATCCGGGATATGTATTCCGGCGGGTTTTACCCCTTCCCGGATGCCGAAACACGCTGGGCATGGTGGGCGCGGAACATTTACTTTAATCGCTATACCGATGCGCCGAAACCGGTTTACCGGAAGCTGTTGGAGCTTGTGCGCGGGAAGGATTGCTTTGTCATCACCACCAACGTGGATCATCAGTTCCAGCGGGCCGGGTTCGACAAGAAGCGCCTGTTTTACACCCAGGGGGACTACGGCCTGTTTCAGAGCGTCAATCCCGCGATCCAAAAGACCTGGGATAACGAGGAATGGGTCATGCAGGCTATGGAGGCACAGGGCCTTGTCAAGGATGACGACGGCGTTTTTCAGATCCCGCCGCAGGGCGTTGCCATGCTCCTTCCGGCTTCTCTGATCCCGAAGTGTCCGGAGGACGGATCGGACGTTGTCATGAACCTTCGCGCCGACGATTCCTTTGTGGAGGACGAGGGCTGGCACAGGGCCTCGGCGGCGTATGCCGACTTCCTCCGCAGGCACAGGAAGCTGCATGCGCTCTATTGGGAGATCGGCGTCGAGGCCAACACCCCGGTCATCATCAAATACCCCTTCTGGGCAATGACCGCGGGTAATCCGAACGCCGTGTATGCCTGTCTGAACTACGATGAGGCGTTCTGCCCGAAACAGATCGAAGAGCGATCCCTCTGTATTGACGGGGATGCAGCCGAGATCTTGGACCGGCTGAATTGAAACAGCGCCCGAGCACCGGACTGTCACCGATGTTCGGGCGCTCAGTTTTGTTGTCCATAGAGTGTTTTCCGCTGTATTCCTTCAAACAGGTCGATGCTTTGGAGCCGGCGACTCGCCAGGCTCCGTTTTCTTTTCGCAGGGTATGGTCTTTCCGATATTGACCTCGGGGTGAAGCGGACCGCGGTCCGACCTGCTTCGAAAGCCGATTCACGCCAGGGAATCATAGCGCATCAGCATCGTGGCGATCTGTGCCTGGGTGGCGGTTCCCCTGGGGATAAGCCGATTATCCCCCGTTCCCCGGAGGATCCCCTGCGCCGTCATCCAGCATAGGGCCTCATTAGCCCAGTCGGAGATTTCTCCGGCATCGGCAAATTCCAGGGCGCGGATGGAAGACTCCCGACTTCCGTCCTTCATCCGTTTATACCGCCAGAGGATCATGGCAAACTGCTCCCGGGTAACGGGATCGTTGGGTCCGAAGAGCTCCGCATCATACCCGCCGACGATCTTCTCTGCCGCGGCCCACCGGATCGCCTCCGCGTACCAGGCCCCCAGGTCCACATCGCCGAAGGTCATGGCATAGTTTGCGGCAGGGCTGCCTTCCATGCGCCTTAGGATCGTCACCAGCATGGTGCGGGACGCCGCATTCCCGGAATAAGTAAAGACCACCGGCTCAGCGAAACCGGTGCCTGGCGCACCTCGGGCAAACGTTCCGACACTTGCGGGAATAGGGACATTCAGGGGAAGAGCAGCAATGAAGACGCCTCACACTATGTATTTTGGCACGAAATGCCCGAGTGATATGTCCGCCGCGAAAAAGCTCCCCGATCATCGCGCCGCCGATGATGCATACCGCACCGAGGTACTGAAGCGCGGTCATTTTTTCGCCCAGCAGCAGCGCGGCGAATACCACCGCCGACAGCGGCTCCAGGTACCCGCAGACGGCGACCGTCTGAACGGGAAGCCTGGACAGAGGGGAGAAATACAGATAACACCCGATCCCCGTGTTGACGAGGCCGAGCACCAGAATCCACGGCCAGGAGGACACCGGCACAGAAATGACGAACGCCTGCTTGATCCCGACGAAAACGGCGACGGCAAGAAAACTGACGGTCAGCTGGATCACGGCGTTTTCCATCCCGACGATCTCCCGGGAGCGCTTATTCAGCGTAACCATGAAAAAGTACATCACCGCCGACAGCGCCCCGCAGAGCAATCCCCATGCGTTTCCCCGGCCGACTGCCATTTTCCCGTTCACCAGCGCGATCCCGGACAGAACGATCAGGAAACCGACTGTTTTGGGCTTCGTCAGCTTTTCTTTGAACAGCCAGGGAGAAAACGCCATGACGATCACCGGACCGCAGTAGTACAGAAGAGAGGCAAAGCTGACGCCGATCCGCTGATATGCCTCATAGAGGAACATCCAGCTCGCGCCCATGGCGGCGCCGGAAAGAACGACAAAAACGACATCCCGCCGGTGTTCTTTCCAATGGAATCTCCCTTTTCCCAGCAAAAACACGCAGAGCAGCAGCCCGCTCCCGATCAGCGTTCGGAGAAACACGATCTCATAGCTGCTGAGGGCGATATGACTTGCGACGATCCCGTTCAGGCCAAACAGCAGCAGGGCGCACAAATACTTCGCAAACGCCGTTCTGCCTTGTCTCGTTCCCCCTGTTGCTTTATAACTGCTCATTTTCCATTCCCGCTTTCTCGATTTCCTCTTGTGTCAGGATACCGCATCTGGTAAAATCAATAAATCGAATGTTTATAATGCTAAGAATCGAATTATGGAATGATATGTATGGACCAGAATCTGCGAAAATATCAGGCGTTTATCACGACCGTCGACTGCGGCAGCTTTACCAAGGCGGCGGAAATCCTCGGCTATGCCCAGTCCTCCGTCAGCAAAATGATCGCTGACCTGGAAGCGGAATGGAAGGTCGTTCTGCTGGAACGGAGCCGGGCGGGTGTTCAACTGACCTCGGACGGGATGGCGATGCTCCCCTGCGCCAGAGAGCTTCTGAACAGTTACCGGAGGGTGCAGGAACAGGCCGCTTCCCTTTCCGGCGTGATGACTGGGCTCATCCGGATCGGGACCTTCTCCAGCGTTGCCTCCCACTGGATGCCGCCCATCATCCAAAGGTTCAAGGAGGACTATCCCGGCGTACGGTATGAGCTGCTGCTGGGAGATTACGGGGAAATCGAACAGTGGATTTTTGAGGGACGGGTCGACTGCGGCTTCCTTCGGCTACCGACCAAAGCAGAATATGAGACCATCTCGCTGGGAAAGGATGAATATGTGGCGGTTCTCCCCGCGGGCCATCCGCTGACGAGAAAGGATCTGCTCCGCCCGCAGGATCTGGATGCGCAGCCCTTCATGCTCCTGGAGCACGGCGGGAAAACGGAAGTATCCGAGCTATTGGAGAAATACCGGGTAAAGCCGGATATTCGTTTCACCACATGGGACGATTACGCCATCTTATCCATGGTGGAAAGCGGCCTGGGGATCGGCGTCCTTCCGAGGCTGATCCTCCGACGCATTCCATACCGGGTGGAAATCCGGAGCTTTACGGAGCCGTTTTTCCGCGAAATCGGCCTCGCCAGGAAAAGTGGCGTTGCAAGCTCCGTCGCGGTCCGGCGATTTATTCGATATCTGCAATACCGCGAGAAAGGGCATAGCCGCGATTCCTCTTCCTTTTTGCCGGAATAAAAGGCGAAAGAGGTTCATCCTTCGCCCGAATGTGCTATACTATGCCCGATATCCCGGTCCCGGGATCCACGGAAGGAGTGCTTAATCCCATGAGAACGAAGAAGCTTGCAGCAGAACTATTTTGCGTCTTTGCATCGGTATTGGTACTGACGGCTGCGCTCAGCGGCTGCGGGAGGAACGGCGCCGCGGCAGAGCCGACGGATCCCGTTACGACCATCGAACCTGCCGGCCCGTCCGAGTCCGCAGGCCCAGCCGGGTCCGTCGAACCCTCCGAAGCCGAGGTCAAGACCGGAAGGCAGGATGGGGAACGCTTCGAAGCGGTCATCCTGCTTGAAGGCATGGAGGAGACCATCCATTACGAGCATGTCCGGAATGATACGCTCGGTTTCGAAATGGACTATGACTATGAATCCTTCGTGCGGCGCAGGGAATCGGATCGGGAACGCTTCATCTCGGTCTGGGACGACCCTGAGAATCCCGAAAACTATCTTGAGGTGACATACAGGCCGGAGGATGCGGATACCGTCGCCGCGTCTGTCAGCGAGGCGCTTTCCCATGATTATGAGCTTCTCACCGAATCGTGCGTTCTTGACTATGCAGGCAGCTGCGTACGAATCGAGGCGTCTGAAATCAAGGGCGGCGGCAGAATGGCTGATTTGCTGCAGACGGTGTATATCATCCCCAGGGCGGATGGCTGCCTCGTCGCCGCGGCGCACTGCTCCATAGAGGGCGCAGAAGGCTTCGGGAGGCGATTTTCCTATATCGTCAACACCCTCTCCCCCATCGAAGCTCCCTGAGCGCCGCGAGTTCAGAACGCCTCTTCATACGGCACCGCCGGGTGCTCATCTCCCGTCCCCTCACGGAGCGGATCCGCTTTGCCGCCCTTTTCCGCATTTTGCTTTGCCTAACCTGGGAGGATTTGATATAATTCAGTTATCAGCATGGACAACAGGCCTCCGTTCCCGGAGGCCGGATGAGGAAAGGAGCGTCATTATGATCCTGGAAAAGCGGATCGTCATCGATCTGAACGACCATGAAAGCAGCTGGCTCATCCCCTTCGTGCAGAAAGCCCCGGATGGGTATGTGGGGGAATACCAGTCCACCATCCTCATGGCGGAGGGACCCCACCGGGAATACTCCGTCACCGACTCCATCATGTGCGCAAAGCGTCCGGAGATGACGGCAGACGAGGCCTCCGCCTTCAGCCATGCCCATAAAAACGGCTATGAGACCTTCTTTGTGGACAGCGGCTGGATGTACCTGTATATCGACGGGCGGAAATGCAAGGTCACCCCCGGCGACATCATCCAGCTCCAAGCGGGACAGCAGCATGCCATGGCCTTTATGGAGGACGTGAAGTACCGTGGCTTCTTCCATGACCTGAACTCCCTGGATTTCGCGGAGATCGCCCAGCATCTGAAGGACAAGATGCCGGAAGCGGCCGAGGATCCCGAGTTCCAGAAGGTGCGTATGGAGGCGGGCGGCATGGACATGATCATGCGGGAACGCCCGGTTTACAAGGAGGTGCCCACGGAGCAGGTCCTGGCTGTGAAAAACCCCGACCGGCCCTATGCCTCCTATGAATTCCCCCATTGCACCGTCATGGTCATCACCACCCGCTGGGAAAACGGCGGCGTGAACGAAATGATCTGCGCCCGGATGGAGAAGGGCTTTACCGCCCGGTGGAATCCCTATCCCCGGGAGCGGGAGCTCTACTATGTCCGCCATGGGCTCGCGGAATTCACCGTCTATGGGGAAAAGCATATCGCCAAGGAAGGCTGCATCGTGAATATCCCCCGCTTCGCCCCCCACAGCCTGAAGGCGCTGGAGGACTCCGAAATCTAC
>JBGUZS010000127.1:0-9272 GCA_045223835.1 Oscillospiraceae bacterium
CCGTCAATTCCCCGATGTTTCCCATAGTGCTTGGTCAGCTTTTCCAAAACAATGATTGGCTCGCTCATTTCAGATACTCCTCCTTATAAAAATTTTTCCGCAGAATTGCGATGTTCTTCTCAAAATCATCCATGACGGTCTCAAAGTCAAAAGCATTTGCCCCACGGTACCGGGCCGCATATCCCTCGCCCATCAGAAGCAGCATCTGAAATACCGGCCGGGCATCCTCCGGGTTTTTGAATTTCAAAGCGTCCTCCTCCCGAAGAACCATATCGTTTCTGAAGCTGCAGGCTTCCTCTGTCAGAATCACCAGCGCATCGGCTACTTCGGGAGAAGTTTCTTCCCAGACGCTGGTAATAAACTGCAGGGTGAAGGGCTGATTTTGGAAGCTCTCCATTTCCATGCGGCTGGATGCCAGGATCCTGTCGAACAAATCCGTTTTGGAATCCAGATGTGCTTTTTCAAATATTTCTTCAATGACCTTTTTACAGTATTCCAGCAGATAAATATAGAGCTGTTTTTTGCTTCCGAAATACTGAAACATGGATGCCTTGGAGATATGAGCAGCCACTGCAATATCATTGACGGATGCTTTTTCATAACCAAATTTTCCGAAGCACTGAAGTGCTGCGTTCAGGATCGTCATTTTCTTTTCTTCCGTCAGCGCCAAAAATTTTTCCACTTTGATCCCTGCCTTTCAACGAAATAACCGAATCGGTTATTTATAATATAACACCAATAACCGATTCGGTCAAGTAATTAAAATTATCATTTTAAAAATAGATAGACACCCAAAAA
Organism: Oscillospiraceae bacterium; assembly: GCA_045223835.1. GTDB lineage: Bacteria > Bacillota > Clostridia > Oscillospirales > Oscillospiraceae > UBA1774. The sequence continues at coordinate 799 of JBGUZS010000127.1, forward strand.
GCCGCCTGTACGAGCATTTCCCATGCCCGCACAGGCGGCTTGCGTTATTATGCAAAATTGTTTTTCCGTTTCTCAAAGCCGGCTCATTCTAAATCAATCCGATGAATATGTGAACAACGTGAATTTGTTTTTGCTGTACTGAAGTATCCCATCCTTTTGCATCTGAGAAAGCGCCACCGACATGGCGGCCCGTTCGACGCAGAGGTAGTCCGCCAGCTGCTGGCGGTTATAGGGGATGGTAAAGGACAGGCTGCCGCACCGGTCTGCTTCCGATGACAGGTAAGACAGGAGCTTTTCCTTGGTAGATCGTTTGCTGATATGATTGATTTTATCATGCATCCGCAGAGATTTGCCTGCGATCACATTGACCAGATTGCGGATCAGCTGAGCATGGTGGGAACAGGTATTTGAACAGGCTGAGAGAATGCGGTTGATGTTCAATAGCAACACCTGGCAATCGGCTTCGGCGACCACGCTCACATTCAGCACACTCCCCATGGAGGCGGCGAATACCTCCCCACAGGAATCTCCGGGAGAAAGAATGTCCAGAATATTCCGATGTCCCCACACATCCTCCTGAACAATGACTGCGGAGCCGGATAGGACAATTCCCATGACCTCGGTGCTGTTTCCAGCTCTCAGGATATAGCTACCCTTGGGATAGGGTGTTACAACAGCGCTCATACACTGAAGGATCGACAGGATCTCCTCATCTGACATGGCCATAAAAAAGGGGGTATGCTTCAAAAGCGATAAATATGCTTTCATTTTCAGTCTCCTTGTTTGAAATCAAACAGACTTGTTGCTTAAATTTTAGTATCATTCAAGTACGGTGTCAACCGGAACAACAAATGGAGGTGGAATGAACATGATTCGGAGAATCATTGAAATTGATAGAGACGCCTGTACCGGCTGCGGTATTTGCGTGGAAGCCTGCCACGAAGGGGCTATCGGTCTGGAAAATGGGAAAGCAATTTTGCTCCGGGACGATTACTGCGACGGTCTTGGGGATTGTCTGCCTGCTTGTCCGGCGGGAGCGATCTCTTTTACAGAGCGGGAAGCCGCTGCTTACGACCATGCAGCAGTTCTGGCAAAGAAACAGGAGCATCCGCTCCCCTGTGGCTGTCCGGGGACAGAAGCACGAAGCATTCCCCGTCAAAGCTGCGACTGTTATGCAGCGCAGACCGAAAGCCGGCTGTCTCAATGGCCCGTCCAAATCAAACTGGCCCCTATCCAGGCCCCTTACTTTCAGGGGGCGTCCCTGCTGATCGCCGCCAGCTGCACGGCCTATGCTTATGCCTCTTTCCATGAGGATTTTATCGTCGGCCGCATCACTCTCATCGGCTGCCCCAAGCTGGACGGTGTGGACTATTCGGAAAAGCTGTCTCAGATCCTCAAAGGAAATGACATTCGGGACATTCTTCTGGTTCGGATGGAAGTCCCCTGCTGCGGCGGGCTGGAAAAAGCGGTTGAACGAGCGCTTGACAGCAGCGGGAAGGAAATCCCCTTCCGAACGCTTACGATTACCACTGATGGAAAAATGAAATAAAAAATGATATAAGGAGAACCCCAAATGGATCCTCAAATGTTTTGCTTTCAATGCGAACAGACCGCTGGGTGCAGCGGCTGTACCGGCAAGGCCGGTGTCTGCGGAAAAACTGCCGCTGACGCTGCGCTTCAGGATGCGCTGACCGGGGCCCTGATCGGCCTGGCCAGAGCAACAGACGGCGGCACTACCGGCTCCGCAGATGATAAGCTGGTGCAGGAAAGCCTGTTCTCCACCCTGACCAATGTGAACTTCGACGACGAGGCTCTTCGGGGTCTGATCGACCGGGTCCATGCCGAAAAGCAGCGGATGGTTCCTGACTGTGCCACCTGCGAAAATGCCTGCGGCCGTACCGCCGACTACGACATGAAGAAACTGTGGAACGCCCAGGAGGATATTCGGTCGCTGAAATCCCTGATCCTCTTCGGCATCCGGGGTATCGCCGCTTACGCCTACCACGCAAGCGTCCTGGGTTACCGGGACGAAGCCGTGAATCAGTTCCTGTACAAGGCGCTGTTTGCCCTGGGCGAGGACTGGGGGATGGAGGAGCTGCTGCCCATTATCATGGAGGCGGGCGAAAAGAACCTGACCATCATGGCATTGCTGGATCGGGCCAATACGGAAACCTACGGCACACCCGCTCCTGTTACCGTGTCTCTGACCATCGAGAAGGGCCCCTTCATCGTTATCACCGGCCACGACCTCTACGACCTGAAGTGCCTGCTGGAGCAGACGGAAGGAAAGGGCATCAACATCTACACCCACGGCGAAATGCTGTCCGCTCACGCCTATCCGGAGCTGAAGAAGTACCCCCACCTGAAGGGTAACTTCGGCACCGCATGGCAGAACCAGCAGAAGGAGTTTGCAGAGCTTCCCGCTCCCATCCTCTACACCACCAACTGCCTGATGCCGCCCAAGGCCAGCTACGCAGACCGTGTTTTTACCAGCGAGGCTGTGTCCTTTCCCAATTCCGTCCATATCGGTGAGGATCGTGACCTCACGCCCGTCATTGAAAAGGCACTGGAGCTGGGTGGTTACGCCGAAGACCGCCCCATGACAGGCATCAACGGCGGTGCCACCGTCATAACCGGCTTTGCCCGTGGCACTGTCCTGGGCGTGGCGGATAAGGTCATCGAGGCTGTGAAGGCCGGCGCCATCCGCCACTTCTTCCTGGTGGGCGGCTGTGACGGCATCCGCTCCGGCCGGGACTACTACACCGAATTCGTGAAGAAAACCCCTGCCGATACCGTCGTCCTGACCCTTGGCTGCGGCAAGTACCGCTTCAACGATCTGGATCTGGGTACCATCGGCGGTTTGCCCCGGCTGATGGATATGGGCCAGTGCAACGATGCCTACAGCGCCATTCAAGTGGCTGTGGCTCTGGCAAATGCATTTGACTGCGGCGTCAATGAGCTGCCCCTGTCTCTGGTGCTGAGCTGGTACGAGCAGAAAGCCGTCAGCATCCTGCTGACATTGCTGCACCTGGGCATCAAGAACATCCGCCTTGGCCCCACACTGCCTGCCTTTGTGTCTCCCAATGTGCTTTCCTTTCTGGTGGAACAGTACAATATTGCACCGATCACAACGCCGGACGAAGATATGAAGGCGATTCTGGGATGATGCAACTGTTTCGAAGCAGTTACAGACAAAGTGTCTTGGATGTAGACTTCCTGTCCTAAATTCTGTCACTTGCATGAAGCCCGCTGGCCGGAGTTACTCTGGGTATGCTGGTTCCGTTCGTCATCTACCGATTTGTGGCTAACGTTACGATTGTAGAATGATTGAAAAAATAGAACCAGAGAAAAAGCCGCCTGTACGAGCATTTAGTATGCCCGCACAGGCGGCTTGCTTTATCTCTGGCCATCAATCCAGAGGTTTATATTCTGTTACGGTTTTCAGGTATGCTGCCGGATCGTTGTAAATCAGATCGTCGAGCTCTGACCGCTGGTACATATTGTCGGCCACCTCGCTTTGGGCGGCGGTGCAGTCTATAGAAATCATACTGCCGTCAGCGAAGCACAGCTCCACACAGGCGGTATCGATATTAAATTCGCAGCTCAATAAATGCCTCATTGTGCTGATCTCCTTATGTGTTGTATTGATTTGTTCCTCCTGTCCTATATATATTTTGATGCTGTCTTATGACATTCTCATTTTATCAGAATCCAAAGAATCATCAAGTGAAGGGCAAAGGGACTCCGTTGAAAATGCAATATGGATACTGCTCCCACATTTTCGTGGGAGCTTTCTTTTGCCCAAAACAACGAAGGAGGAAATCAAAATGAAACAATCTGACAAACGCTTCCACACCATCGACGGCGAGACGCTGATGAGCCAGCCGCTCCAGCCGCTGAACTTTGTGGTGGACTCTCTGCTCTCTCGGGGCCTGCACATCCTTTCCCGTTCTGAATTTATCGGCACTCCCACGGAGCTGTCCCAGAAGATCGACCCCGACGGACGGGAGGGTATCACGCCGAAGAAGGTGTCCCGCATGATTCTGCAAAGTGTTGACGCTCTAAGCAAAAACGGTATTTTAGTGTCCGTTCGGCGCAGCAACGGAAAGCGAATCATCGAGCTGCGCCGTGCCTATAGTGACGATTCTCAGGGTGCCCCGGAAATCGACCCTTGCGACCCTGTTCCCGCCTGTGAGCCGATTTGAGCGGCTTTGCAGAGCGGGAGGCGTAACCACCCGGCCGCGAGAAATAAACGGCGCTGAAGCGGGATTTACCCCGAAAAGCAGGGGGATCTCGCCTAAAAATTAAAGATGTGGAGGTACATCAAAAATTATGAAGCAAACCAGTCAATGGGACTTTTTCCGTACGCCCAGCGGGCATGTTTCCTATAACAAAATCTGTCTGCGGTGCAAACATCCCTGTAAACAGAGTTACCGGGTAACGCTCCTGGCCTGCCCGTATTTTGAGCGGAAGCGGTAGAGCGAAAATTCCTCCCTTTTGGGAGGGCCAGCATCGCAATTGTCTGGTCGTCGGCACAGCCGCCGCCCGCCTTCCGCATAATTTCCGGGCAGTTGCCCGGACCCACTTTATCTACGACTTGGAGGATCTAAATGAAAAAAGATATTAAATTCAGTACCCGGATGGCTTCCGCTGACCGGGAGGTCATCAAGGAATTGGCAAAGCGCTCCGGAATGTCCATGAGCGACTATGTGACTGCATGCTGTCTGGGTAAGCAGGTCGTCATCATCGACGGGCTGAAGGAAGTGCTGAAGGAGCTGAAGTCCATCGGCAGAAATCTGAATCAGCTCGTCACTCTGGCGCACATGGGACGAGTCGCTGTTATCAATCTGGACAGCGTGCTTCAGGTGTTCTCTGAACTGCGTGATGCCGTCCGGATGATCCTGGAACGAAAGCGGTGGTGAACACAATGGCTATCGTATCGTTCACCAACTACAAGCGTGGCCAAAGCAGCGGCTGCATGGGCGCCGTGATGCGCTACACCATGCAGGACAAGAAAACACAGTTCGAGGGGCAGCGCTTGGTCACAGGGATCAACTGTCAGCCGGAAAGTGTCTACTCCGAGTTCATGATGACCAAGCGGCTCTACCACAAAACCGACGGTGTGATGTTCTACCACATGGTGCAGAGCTTCCCAAAAGACGAAGCGGTCGATCCGGCCACCGCTCATGCCGCCGCGCTGAAGCTGGCCGAGTACTACGAGGGCTGTGAGGTTCTGGTTTGTACCCACACTGACCGTGAGCATATACACTCACATTTCCTGATCAACTCTGTCAACTTCGACTCTGGCCGTAAACTGCACATCGCCAAGGAGCAGCTTCAGGAACTGCGGCAGCGCAACGATCAGGTGTGCATGGAATTTTCTCTTCCTGTGTTCGAACCCAGGGAGCAGAAGCAGAAAACAAAAACCATGACCATTGGCGAGTATCACACGGCGGCCCGTGGTCAGAGCAAAAAACTGCAGCTCATGAATATCATCAACGACTGTATGCGCCACGCCTCCAGCCGGAATGAGTTCATTGCCTTGATGGAGAGCGAGGGTTTCAAAGTCCGCTGGGAGAAGTCCCGGAAAAACATCACCTACACCACACCCAGCGGTTGGCAGTGCCGTGACCGCCTGCTGTTCGGGGACAAATATCTGAAGGAGAATATGGAATATGAATTCAGGATCAGAGAAGAAATTATCCATGGACGAGCTCATGGCACTGAACCAGCCCGTTCAGACGGCACAGTCTACACCACAGCCGACAGCGCAGGAGCCGACGCCTCCGCCCGAAGCGTATCCCACGAAAGAGGAATGGGAGGATCTGGTGGAGTACCTCTACACGCTGGGGTATCACGCGGAGAGACAGGCCGGCCACCAGAAGAAGATCAGCGAGTCGCTGGCGCAGCTCCCGACACGGGCGCAGATGGACGAACTGCTGAAAGCGGTGAAGCGTCTGGAGGAGATGGCAGAACAGGCTGGGAAGAAGAAAGAGAAGCGTTTCTCCATCCCCAGCATCAGACTGCCCAAACTGCATCTTCCGGAATCGGACTGGCCGACGGTGGTGACCATTTTGATGGCGCTGGCAGTGTTGTTCCTGATGTGGTGGGCCTGGGGCGGAGACTGGAGCAGTCTCAGTCTGCTGGACCTGTGATGGACAGCACCACCATGCGTCATCACGCAGACAGCAAAACGCTCCGCAAAGAAAAGGAAAAGAAAATCGCCCTCGGTCAGAAAGAGGACGATCACGAAGATGAACAGACTTATCAGCAGATCATGTACTGAGCATGAGGAAGGAGACTATATGGCATATCGCTACAACTACAATGAACGAAGCTGTTTTGAAGGTGAGGATCACCGTGACAACTGGGACATTCCCTCCGCCAAGGCGGTGCAGGATACGCTGGTGGAGGAATGCGACGGAAAGATCGTCAAGAGCCGCCGCCAGCAGGTCGCGGGCAGAGAGTACATTGTCTGCGCTGAGTTTGGCACCAGAGGAAGGGCCAAGCTCTCCGATCTGATGAAGCAGGTCATCGACTTGACCGAGGACGCGAAAAATCTTTCCGCCTGATCACGGGTTCCAATAGACTTCCGAGCCGATTGAGAGTATTGTATCCTTACAATCTCTCAATCGGTTTGGCCAATCGAAGGAGGTCAAAATGTTACAGCCAAACCAGAAATACACAGCACTATACTGCCGTCTCTCCCGTGATGATAATCTGGAGGGCGACTCTAACAGCATTCAGAATCAGAAACTCATCCTCAAAAAATATGCGGATGACAATGGTTTCTCAAACACCCGGTTCTTCATTGACGACGGGTACTCCGGCGCCAACTTCAACCGTCCCGCCTTCGAGGAGATGATGGAGGAAGTGGAAAACGGCAATGTGGCCGTCATCATCACCAAGGACTTGTCCCGTCTGGGCAGAAACCAGCTCCACACCGGGCTCTACATTGAGGAGATCTTCCCGTCCAACAATGTGCGGTACATCGCCGTCAACGACAGTGTGGACACCCTGTACGAAACCAGCAGCGAGCTGATGCCGTTCAAAAACCTGTTCAACGAGTGGCACGTTCGGGACTGCAGCCGCAAGGTACGGGCAGTCTTAAACGCTAAGGCGCAGCGGGGCGTCCGGGTCGGGACCCGCGCTCCCTACGGTTACCGCAAGGGAGAGGAAAAGGAATCTCCGCTTGTGGTAGACGAGGAAGCGGCCATGGTCGTGAAACGCATCTTCGCCATGTGCGCCAGCGGCATGGGACCGTCCCAGATCGCAAAACAGCTCAAGAACGAAAGCATTTACTCTCCGTCCATGTACGCCTGCACCAAGTACGGGATCTCCCACTCCGGTCTGAACACGGAACACCCGTATAACTGGACCAGTGATATGGTGGCGGATATGCTTCAGAACATGGTTTACCTTGGGCACACGGTCAATATGCGGTACAGCTCTAAGTCCTATAAGGATAAGAGGAAGTGGGAGCGTCCCAAGTCCGATTGGCTCGTATTTGAGAACACTCACGAGGCCCTGGTGGACCAGGAGACATGGGACATCGTGCAGGAGGTGCGTTCCCACAAGCGCCGCCGCACCAACATGGACGAGCAGGATATGTTCTCCGGCCTGGTGTACTGCGCCGACTGCGGAAAGCCCATGGTACTGCACCGCGCCCACACCATGAAGCCGGAACAGAACAACTTCACCTGCCGCACCTATAAGAAAGACGGCGCCGAAGCCTGTACAGGGCATTATATCCGTGAGGTCGCGCTCACGGAGATCGTACTGGAAACCATCCGCAGAGCCGCCGCGTTCGCCAGAAGCCATCCAGAGCAGTTCGCGGAATACATTCAGCAGAAGCAGTCCTCCGAGGTGGCGAAAGAGATCAAGCTGGTGGAACGGGAGCTGTCCGCGATGAAGAAGCGGGCCGGGGAACTGGATACGGTGTTCAAGCGGATGTACGAGGACAGTGCCCTGGGGCGGGTGACCAGCGAACAGTTCCGAATGCTCTCCGCCGCCTACACCGAGGAGAAGAAACAGCTGGCCGAATCCATCCCTGAAAAGGCGGAACGACTGGAGAAGCTGCGGAGCAGCGTCGCAAACGCCAGGAACTTCATCGCCAAGGCCAAGCGCTTCACCGACATGGACGCGCTGACCCCGGAACTGCTCCATACCTTCGTCGCCAAGATCATCGTCTATGAAAAGGAAGTCAAATACTCCAAGCACTCCCCGCAGAAGGTGCGCATCCAGTTCCGGGACTTCGACTTAACTGAGGATACGGCAGATATCATCGAAGAAGAAACTGCGAAAACAACAGAAAAGGCAGACAGTGCAATCGCACTGTCTGCCTAATCCGAGACACATTTTCAAGATACCCCTATCAGGAGTAGCCCAACGGCGGTTCTGGTTTTTCAGAACCACCATCCAGGCATTTTGTTTAGTAATAGAAAAAGGTGCAGTTGATTATTGCGTATTGTCAA
>JBGUZS010000128.1:0-11526 GCA_045223835.1 Oscillospiraceae bacterium
CCTGCGCACCGGGGTGCAGGGGCGGAGCCCTGCCGCGCTCTTTCCCCGGTTTCTCTCGCGCCAGAGAAACCGGGCCGCCGGAGGCAAGTTCCCGTGCCGCTCAGTTTTCCCAGAATCGCCCCAGCTCCCGGAGAACCAGACTGCGGACCGTACCGGTCCCGGTGAGGCGGAGGGTATCCAGGGAACGGTCCTGGATATACCCCATGCCCAGGAAGACGCTGCCGGAGTCCGCGAAGATCTCCGCGCTGAGGGTATCCGCCAGGATCCGCAGACGCACGAGGCCCTTTTCCCCCCGCACCGGGGCGCTCTTCTCCCCGCAGGTCAGGGACCCGGCCTCGTATTTCACTTCCAGGCCGAAGAGGGAGAGGGTGAGGGCGGCGTCCACCGGGAATTCCAGCTCGATATCGCAGGCCTTGCTCCCCACCCGCAGCTTCACCGGCTCCGCCGGGCTGAGGGGGAGCGCCTCCAGGGTCCGGCTGCTCCGGTACAGGCCCTCGATCTCCTTCGCGGGCCAGGCGCAGAGGCGCAGGGTCCCGTTTACGGTTTTCAGGTTCATCTCTTGGGGGAGGTCCATGCAGCAGCCGAAGGGCTGACCCGGCACCACCTGCTTGATGAAGGCGGTGCGGATGCGCCTTCCCCCGGGCTCATCGGACCAGGACTGGGCGGCATAGGACACATCCCCGTAATTCAGCTGCCCGGGTTCCCCCTCCGGGGTGAACCGGCGGCCATCGAAGGTCCCGAGGAGATACCGGTCCGAGGCGGCGGAAAAGACCCACCGGAGCTTCTCCGGATCCCCGTCCGCCGGGAGGGGGTAGAAATCCGGGCATTCCCAGTCCTCCGGCAGGGTCAGGCGCTGGAGCTCCGTCCAATGGAGGAGATCCTCAGAGCGGAACAGGGCGAAGTCGTGTTCCTCCAGGTACAGGGCCAGGATATAGCAGCGCTCCGGCTCGTACCGGATCACCTTGGGATCCCGGTTCCCCGGGGCCAGCTGGGGAATCACCGGGTTTCCGGACCAGTTCACCAGGGTCCGGCCCCCGTCGGTGCTGTAGGCCAGGTTTTGGGTGAAGGGGCTGCCCTGGGAGGTCCGGGAGGTGCCCCCCGCGGCGGTATAGAAGAAGAGGATGGGGTCCTCCTCCCCCTGCTTCAGGCCGGAGACGTTCTCCCGGTCCACGATGCCGCTGCCGGAGAAGACGGTGCCGGCCTCATTGGGAAACAGCACGTCCCCCAGCTCCCGCCAGTGGACCAGGTCCTCGCTCTCCCCGGAGCCCCAATGCATGTTCTCCCAGGTGGTGGCGGCGGGATTATGCTGGTAGTACATCCGGTATTTTCCCCGGTACCACACCAGGCCGTTGGGGTCGTTGATCCAGCCCCGGCGGGCGGTGAAATGGGCCCAGGGGCGGTATTTTCCCGCGTAATCCAGGGGCGGGTCATCTGTCTGCTCCGCCGTGAAGTTTACTTCCGGCTCGCAGGTCAGCTCCAGGGTCCTGCCCCGGAACCGGGCGATATCCACGGGAAAGAGATAATCCGGCTCGTCCGGGTCCAGGGAGACCGCCAGGTCCAGGACCAGCTTTTCCCCGTCCCGGAAAAACAGGCGTTTGGGTCTGGCGTTCCAGCTGGCGGGGAGCAGGATATACCGGCTCTCGCATTTCAGTTCCATTTTCATTCCTCCAATACTTCCAGCTTCGCCCGGAAGGCGATGGCCCGGGGGGTATCCATGGTGTCGAACTTCACCACATGGGCGTTCCGCTCCGTATCCGCCTCCAGCACCGTGCCGGTCCCCAGGATGGGATGCTTTACCCGGGCGCCGGGGGGAAGGGTCCTGGGCCCTTCCTCCGCGGGCAGGGCGGACTGGTTGGCGGCGATATAGCTCCGGGCCTCCCGGATAAGCTCCTCCCGGGGCGGCTGGGTATACTCGATGAGCTCCGGGTCCACATCCAGGATGAAGCGGGAGGGGTAGCGGGGGGAGCCGTCCAGCCCCCGGCCCTCTCCCTCGGAGAGGAAAAGGCGCTTCTGCGCCCGGGTGAAGGCCACGAAGGCCAGCCGCCGCTCCTCCTCCATGGCGGGGAGGGTGCGGATCTTCCGGGAGGGGAAGATGCCCTCGTTCATGCCGCAGAGGAAGACGTAGGGGAATTCCAGGCCCTTGGCGGCATGGACGGTCATGAGCTTCACCTTTCCCGCGTTCTCCGGGGTATCCCCGTTGGTGAACAGGGCGATATGGGAGAGATAGTGCTCCAGGGTGGCCTCCTCCCCGCAGCTCGTCTCATACTCGTACACGCTCTGCCTGAGCTCCGCCAGGTTATCCAGCCGCTCCTGGCTCCCCTCGGTGCGGAGGGTCTCCTCGTACCCGCTCCGGTGGAGCACGTCCCCCAGGAGCTCGGAGACGGGGCGCTCCGCCATCCCCTCGCTCAGCTCCTCCACCAGGCGGATGAATTTCCGCGCCCCCGTGCCCCGGAAGCGCTCGTCGTCCGAGAGGCGGACAAGGGCGGTATACAGGGAGCAGTCTTCCTCCGCGGCATAGTCCTCCAGCACCTTCATGCGGCTGACGCCGATGTTCCGCCGGGGGGTGTTCACCACCCGCCGGAAGGAGAGATCATCCCGGTAGGCCAGAAGGCGCAGGTAGCTCAGGGCGTCCTTGATCTCCGCCCGGCCGTAGAACTGCACCCCGCTGTAGATGGTATAGGGGAGCTTCCGCCGCCGGAAGACCTCCTCCAGGCTCCGGGTGACATAGTGGGCCCGGTAGAGCACCGCCGCGTCCCCCAGGTTCGCGCCGGCGTCCGCCAGCTCCAGGATCCGGGCGGCGATCCATTCCGCCTCCTGGTCGGCGTTCTTCCCGTGGTGGCAGAGGACGGTCTCCCCCGGGGGGAGGGTGGGGATCAGGTCCTTTTTGATCCGTGTGGCGTTCCGGGAGATGAGGGAGTTGGCCGCGGCGATGATCTGGGGGGTGGAGCGGTAGTTCTCCATCATCATGATGGTGCGGGTGCCGGGATGGTGCCTGTCGAAGTCCAGCAGGTAGCGCACGTCCGCCCCCCGCCAGGTATAGATGGTCTGGTCCGGGTCCCCCACGATGAACAGGTTCTTGTGATAGCCGCAAAGGACCTCCATCAGGGTATACTGGAGCTGGTCAATATCCTGGAATTCATCGATCATGATGTATTCCAGCCGCCGCTGCCATTTCAGCCGGATCTCCTCGTTCTCCTGGAAGACGTACAGGGTGAATTTGATCAGGTCGTTGTAATCCAGGCCGAAGCACTTCTTCTGCTGGCAGAGGTAGCCGTAGAAGATGATGTCCTGGGTGGCGGCGGCCAGGCGGTATTTCTCCTGCAGGGCCTCCGGGGAGAGGTTGATCAGGTCCAGGTAGTAATCCGGCTTTTTGAAGAGCTTCTGAATCTCGATCATGTCCCGGGCGGCGGAGAAGGTCATGTCCCGCAGGGTGAGGCCCCGCTCATCGTAGATGATCCGGAGCATGGAGTCGATATCCGAATTATCCAGCACCAGGAAACGCTTGGGGTACTGCACCGCGCTGATATCCTCCTGGAGGACGGAGACGCAGAAGCCATGGAAGGTGTTGATATACCCTGTGTCGTTGTCCCCGGTGAGGTTGTGTATGCGCTGGCGCATCTCGTTCGCCGCCTTGTTGGTGAATGTGACGCAGAGGATATTCCCGGGGAGGATGCCCAGGTCGTTCACCAGGTAGGCGAAGCGGTGGGTCAGGGCCCGGGTCTTGCCGGAGCCTGCCCCGGCGATCACCCGGATGAAGCCCTCCGTGGCGGTGATCGCCTCCCGCTGGGCGGAGTTGAGATCGGGTTCCATTCCGGCACCTCCTTCTTTGGAAAAATCCCGGCGCAGCGCGCCGGGACGGATAAATCGATTTTTATAACCCCCGACGCTGAACGCGTCAGGCCTTTTTCCATTTGACCCCCTGCTTGGTATCCTCCAGGAGGATGCCCTTTTCCTTCAGCTCGTCCCGGATCCGGTCCGCCTCGGCCCAGTTTTTGACCTTCCGGGCCTCCTGCCGCCGGCGGATCAGGTCCTCCACCCATTCCGCCAGGTCGTCCTTCTCCTCCTGCTTATATAGCAGGCCCAGAACGCTGTCCAACTCCAGGAGCCGGTCCAGGCAGGCCCTGGCCAGGGCCTTGGAGCAGCCGTCCTTCCCGGTGGCGGTGTTCACGTCCCGCACCAGCTCGAACATGGCGCTTACGGCGTCGGCGGTGTTGAAATCGTCGTCCATGGCGGCGATGAATTTTTCCCGATAGGGATCCAGGGAGACCAGGAAGGCCTCCTCCTCCCCGGTGAGGGAAGCGTCCGTACCATTGGCAGCCAGGAATTCCAGGTTATCCCGGGCGTTGGTGAGGCGCTGCAGCGCGCCCTTGGCCTGGTTCAGGGCTTCCTCGGAGTAGTTCAGGGGGCTGCGGTAATGGGCGGAGAGCATGAACATGCGCAGGGTGCCGTACCCGTAGGCTTCGGCGGCCTCCCGCACGGTGAAGAAGTTGTTCAGGCTCTTGGACATCTTCTGATTATTGATGCTGATGAAGCCGTTATGCAGCCAGTAATGCACGAACTGACAGCCGTTGGCCGCCTCGGACTGGGCGATCTCGTTCTCATGATGGGGGAAGATCAGGTCCTGGCCGCCGCAGTGGATATCGATGGTCTTGCCCAGGTACCGGTTGGACATGGCAGAGCATTCGATATGCCAGCCGGGCCGACCGAGGCCCCAGGGGGAATCCCAGGCGGGCTCCCCGGGCTTCGCCGCCTTCCACAGGGCGAAGTCCATGGGGTTCTCCTTCTGCTCGCTCACGTCGATCCGGGCGCCGGCCTGGAGGTCCTCCAGAGGCTGATGGGAGAGCTTGCCGTATTCCCGGAATTTCGCGGTGCGGTAGTACACGTCCCCGCCCGAGGGGTAGGCATAGCCCTTCTCGATGAGGGTCTGCACCAGGTCGATGATCTGGGGGATGTTCTCCGTGGCCTTGGGGTGGACCGTAGCCTCCCGCACCCCCAGGCCCGCCGCGTCCTTCCTGTACTCGGCGATATACTTTTCCGCCACCTCCGCGGAGGAAATGCCTTCCTCTCCCGCCCGGCGGATGATCTTATCGTCCACATCGGTGAAATTCTGCACGAAGGTCACCTGGTAGCCCCGGTATTCCAGATAGCGCCGGAGCACGTCGAAGAGGATGATGGGCCTGGCGTTGCCCACATGGATATAGTTGTAAACCGTGGGGCCGCAGGCGTACATGCTCACCTTGCCCGGCTCCAGGGGCTTGAACTCTTCATACTGACGGCTGAGGGTATTATAAAGCTTCATTTTCGCTAACCTTCCTTTATGATGGACTCAGGCGTAGGTCCGGATCACGGCGGCCACCCGGCCCAGGATCCGGGCATGGGTCCCGTCGATGGGGGAGTAGGCCTCGTTTTCCGGCAGGAGGGTGACCCGCCCGTGTTCCCGGCGGAGCCGCTTGCAGGTGGCCTCATCCTCCAGCAGGGCGATGACGATCTCGCCGCTGTCCGCGGTATCCTGGCTGCGCACCACCACCAGGTCCCCGTCCAGTATTCCGGCCCGGATCATGGAATCCCCCTTGATGCGCAGGGCGAAATAGTCCCCCGAGCCCTCCGGCGTATAGGTGACATAGCCCTCCGCATTCTCCACCGCCAGGATCGGCTGTCCGGCGGCGACGGTGCCCAGGATGGGGATCCCCTCCGGCTCCGTACATCGGTCCGTCAGCCGGATGGAGCGGCTCTTGCCCGCCTCCCGGCGGATATAGCCCAGCTCCTCCAGCCTGTCCAGATGACTGTTCACGGTGGAGGGAGAGCTGAGACCCAGCTCCCGGCCCAGCTCCCGGACGCTGGGGCAGTACCCCCGGTCCCGGATGGAGGAGATGATGCAGTCCAGCACCTGTTTCTGTTTTTTCGTCAGGTCCTTCATATCGGCCCTCCTATATCACTACATTATAACCGAGCCCGCCGCGCATTGCAATAATCAATCCCGATGGGGAAGAAAAACGCAGAAAACGATTGACAGCACCGGAGGATTCCGATAAAATACTTTGGCTATGCAAACAGCCTGTCCCTTCGATTTGAAGAGGAGGAAGGACCGAACACCTGCGAGTGAACGCGGCGCTTACGGAAACCGCGGTCACGAAGCCTGTGAGGTCCGAAACCCGACCCCCGTATCTCAAATCGAAGCGAATGCTTCGATTTGAAGAGGAGGAGCAATCGAGCACATGCGAGTTTTCCCGGCCCTTACGCAAACCGGGAAAACGAAGCCTGCGAGATTTGCGACGACGACTGCGGCAGCGGCTGCTGCTGTCGAGTATAGAGCGGCGGAGAAAAACCGCCGCAGATGAAACCGACAGGAGGTGTAACCCAGCATGTCCACGTTCAGAACCTATCAGCCCAAAAAGCGTCAGCGGTCCAAGGTCCACGGCTTCCGGAAGAGAATGTCCACCCGCAACGGCCGCAAGGTCCTGGCCCGGCGCAGAGCCAAGGGCCGCAAGGAGCTCACCCTGTAAGCTCCGAGGCAAGTCCGCATGAAGACCACCCAATCCCTGAAAGGCAATTATGCGTTCCGCAGGCTGTATACGAAGGGCAAAAGCAGCGTTCAGCCTGCGGTAGTGCTGTATTGCCGAAAAAACGGCACCCGGCGCAACCGCCTTGGCCTCACGGTGGGCACGAAGGTGGGGAAGGCCGTGGTGCGTAATCGCGTCCGCCGCCGCCTCCGGGAGATCTACCGTCTCCATGAGGGGGAGTTCCGGCAGGGCTGGGATCTGGTGGTCGTGGCACGGAGCCGCGCGGCCGAGGAGACCTATCGGGAGCTGGAGGCGCAGCTGCTGCGGGCTGCGGGCAGGCTTGGCCTGCTGACGCCATGAAGCGCGTGCTCCTGGCGGCCATCCGCTTTTACCGCCGCCATATCTCCCCCCTGCGGAAGCCCTGCTGCCGCTATATCCCCACCTGCTCGGAGTATGCCTTGGAGGCCGTGGAGAAGTACAGCCCCTGGAAGGGCTCCTGGCTGGCGCTGAGGCGGCTGCTGCGCTGTCATCCCTTCCATAAGGGAGGCTATGACCCCGTGCCCTGAACCCAAAGCCGATGGACGCCGCCAGCCGCGCGGTCCGTCGGCAGAATTCTATGTCCCCGGGTGGAAACCCAGAGGAAAGGAGTTCCTGAATGGATTTCATTGCCAAACCCTTTGGCTGGCTCTTGATGCTCCTCTACGAGCTCACCATGAACTACGGCGCGGCAGTTCTTCTCTTCGCCCTGGCGGTGAAGGTGGTGCTGCTGTATTTCTCCGCCAAGAGCAAGAAGAGCATCATGCGCTCGACGCGCTTCAACCCCTACCTGAAGGAGCTGGAGGCGAAGTACGAGGGCAACAAGCAGAAGTACCAGGAGGAGGTTGCCCGGCTGTACAAGGAGGAGCACATCAACCCCATGGGCGGCTGCCTGTGGTCCCTGATCCCCTTCCCCATCCTTCTGGCTCTGTACCGGGCCATCCGCTTCCCCATCACCATCATGATGGGGGTGCCGTCGGAGGCCTACGAAAAGATCAAAAACGTCCTGTACGCCATGGGCTTTGAGCTCAGCGGCGGCGCCCGGTCCGCGGCCTACGCCCAGATCTATGAGTCCCAGTTCATCACCTCCCATTTTGAGCGCTTCGCTCACCTGAGCGAGAAGCTGAGGGAGATCGACTACAGCTTCCTGGGGGTAAACCTGGGCGAGCAGCCCAACTTCCGCTTCTGGACCTTCGGCCAGGATGGCGCGGCCGTCTGGCCCGCCCTGGGCCTCTTCCTGATCCCGGTGGTCTCCGCCGCCCTGAGCTTCCTGCAGAGCAAGATCAGCCAGGATCAGACCCCCGCCGCCAACGAGCAGGCGGGGAGCAGCACCAAGACCATGATGTACCTCATGCCCCTGATGAGCCTGTGGATCGGGTTCATTATGCCCGGCGCCCTGGGCCTGTACTGGTGCGCGGGCAGCGTGCTCCAGATCATCCAGGACCTGGTCCTCTGGAAGATCTTCAACAAGCAGCTGGACGCGGAGGACGCGGAGCGCAACGCCCGGCTGAAGGCCCGGGCGGAGGAGCTGGAGCGCAAGCGCGCCGAGACCGAGCGCCTTCGGGCGGAGGGAGCCACCACGGTGAACCCCAACACCAGCCGCCGGAAGATGCAGAAGGGAGAGCGGCAGCGGGCGGAGCAGCGGGCTGCGGAATGGCAGGCCGCCAACAATCCCGGAAAGAAGAAAAAGGAAGAGGAAAATCCTTCCCGGGTGGGAGACCGGGTCTACGCCCGGGGCCGGGCCTACGTACCCGACCGCTTCGATCCGAACTATGTTGTCCCCGAGGCGCCTGAGGAGCAGGCGGAAACCCTGCCGGAGGATATCCCGGAGCTCCCGGATATTCCGGATATCCCCGAAGTCCCTTCCATCAAAGCGGAGGAGATCGGGGCAGATCCGGAGCCCCCGGCGGAAAACGCCGCCGCGGAGCCGGACGCCGGCAGCGAGAATAATGGAGTGTAAGCTATGCTGAAATCGATAGAAACCACCGCCAAAAATGAGGAGATGGCCGTCGCCTCCGCCCTGGAGCAGCTGGGCAAGAGCAGGGAAGAGGTGTCGGTGGAGATCCTGGAGCGGTCCAAGCCCGGCTTCCTGGGCATCGGCGCGGTGCCTGCCCGGGTCAGGGTGAGCTATGAGTATACCGAGACCCCCGCGGAGAAGGCGGAGGCCTTCCTGAAGGGCCTGCTGGAGCGCATGGGCTCCGACGCCGTGCCCGAGATCGAGGACCGGGGGGAGAACGGCCTGTTCATCCGTCTGAACGGACAGAAGCTGGGCATGCTCATCGGCCGCCATGGGGAGACCCTGGACGCCATCCAGCACCTGACGGGCTATGTGGTGAACCGGGGCGTCAACAAGCGCACCCACATCAGCGTGGATGCGGAGGACTATTGGGCCAAGCGGGAGGAATCCATGAAGAGCCTGGCCTATAAGGTGGCCGCGAAGGTCATCAAATACCGGAAGAATATGACCCTGGAGCCCATGAATTCCTATGAGCGGCATGTGATCCACACCGCTCTGCAGGATTACGAGGAGGTCAGCACCTACTCCGTGGGCAGCGAACCCAACCGCCGGGTGGTGGTGGCCTACGGAAAGGCCCGTCGGGGCGACAAGAAATCGGCGGAATGATTTTCTGCTTGGAAAATATCTGGAGGTAATGCGCAATGGTGTTTGAAAAGCTGCGGGAGATTTTTGCCAATCAGTTTGGTCTGGATCCGGAGACCATTACTGAGTCTACGGACATCGTCAGCGACCTGGGAGCGGATTCCCTGGACGTGGTGGAGATGCTCATGAGCCTGGAGGACGAGTACGGCATCACCATCGAGGACGAAAAGGTGGCGGAAATGAAAACCGTGGGCGACGTGGTCCGCTGCGTGGAAGGGCTCATTGAAGGCTGAGCCCGATCCCTGCGGTCCCCATGCACCCGGCGAGCCGGGTCAACACAGGAAAGGAGAGCCGCCTCAGCGCGGCGATGAATCATGGACGACGAGAAGAAAGAAGCGGGCTACGAGATCGTAGAGGAAGACGACGGCGCCGGCTGCGAGGGCTGCGGAGAGGACTGCGAAAGCTGCGGCGGGAGCTGCGAGGGCTGCAGCGGCGGCTGCCACAGCGCGGAGGACCTGAAGGCCCAGCTCAACCCCATGAGCAAGGTGCGCCGGGTCATCGGCGTGGTATCCGGCAAGGGCGGCGTGGGCAAAAGCCTGGTCACCTCCATGACCGCGGTGCTCATGAACCGACGGGGCTACCATGTGGGCATCATGGATGCGGACATGACCGGTCCCTCCATCCCCCTGACCTTCGGCATGCATGAGCGGGCCAAGGCAAATTCCATGGGCATTCTGCCCAACCGCACCGAATCCGGCATCGATATCATGTCCCTGAACCTGTTCCTGGATAATGAGACCGACCCCGTGGTCTGGCGGGGCGTCATCGTGGGGAATACGGTGAAGCAGTTCTGGACGGACGTGATCTGGGACGACGTGGACTATCTCTTCGTGGATATGCCGCCCGGAACCGGGGATGTGCCCCTCACCATCTTCCAGTCCCTGCCCGTGGACGGTATCCTGGTGGTGACCAGTCCCCAGGAGCTGGTGAGCATGATCGTGGCCAAGGCCGTGAACATGGCGAAGATGATGAACGTGCCCATCCTGGGCCTGGTGGAGAATTACGCCTGGTACCAGTGCCCGGACTGCGGCAAGCAGCACAAGATCTATGGGGAAAGCCATCTGGAGGAAGCGGCGGCGGAGTACGATCTGCCCATCCTGGCTCGGCTCCCCATCCGCCCCGACGTGGCCGCCAGCGTGGACGCGGGGAAGATCGAGGACGTGGATTTTCCGGAGCTCGCCCCTGTGGCGGACTTTCTGGAGACGGCCGCGCCCATCGTCAAGACAGAGTAAAAAACTGCCCGCCGGTATGACGCCGGCGGGCTTACTTTATAACAAAAGGAGCGGAGATCATGGATCAGTTTGTGAAAGTACCGGGCGATACGCCCATGCACACCGTTCTGGATGTGAGCCGGGTGAAGCGGAAATACCTGGATCTGGCCTACGGGGAGCACCCCAAGCAGAAGCTGGATATCTACCTGCCGGAAACCGGGGAGGGGCCCTTTCCCGTCATCGTGTATATCCATGGCGGCGCCTTCGTGGGGGGAGACAAGCGGGACGACCAGATGCTCCATGCCGCCGACGGCATCGCCCGGGGCTACGCCGTGGTGAGCTATGAGCAGCGGCTCCTGCCGGAGGGGGTCTTCCCCCTGCCGGTGTACGATACCAAGGCCGCCCTCCGATGGCTGAAGGCCCATGCGAAGGAGTACTGCCTGGATCCGGAGCGCTTCGCCATCGCCGGGGACAGCGCCGGGGCCTACCACGCCCTCTTCGCCGCCGCCACCCAGGAGATCCCCGCCTTCGACGGGCCGGAGGCTCCCCGGGGGGGAGACAGCCGGGTGAAGGCAGCCATCGGCCTCTTCGGGGTATACGACCTGGCCATGCAGGCCCAGTTCAGCTTCGACCAGGGGCCCTTCCCCGGGGCGAAGGAGGTCTTCAACTTCGCGGATATGTTCGCCGGAGGGGATACCCGGAAGTGCAAAGCCCTGGGATACCTGACGGACTGCAAGACCTGGGTCACCCCCGCCATGCCCAAGGTGCTCATTCAGTGCGGGGACCATGACCAGATCGTGCCCTATAAGGCCTCCCTGGAGCTGGCGGACCGGATCCGGGCCGTATGCGGCGAGGACCGGGCGGAGCTGGATGTTTTCCCCGGCGCCCTCCACGGAGATCCGGCGTACCTCACGAAGGAGAATATCGAGAGACTCTTCAGATTCCTGGATGGGGTGCTGAAATAAGCGGATAGAAAAAAACGAAGGAGCGCCGGTGAGGCGCTCCTCAGACTGTAGACAAAGTACCAGACCAGCGAAAATGGTCATTGCGAAACCGGTGACCGATGTCACCGGTTGTGGCAATCCGTAACTCTCGTCCTTTTATTTTTAACATGACCAAG
>JBGUZS010000129.1:0-8323 GCA_045223835.1 Oscillospiraceae bacterium
GTGTGCGCGGGCCTTTTGCCCCGCGCACACTGATTTGGAGGTGTTTGAGCATCAGCAACGCGGCATATCAGATCAATGAGGAGATCCGTGACAAAGAGATCCGTCTCATCGGGGATGACGGGGCCCAGCTGGGCATCATGTCCCCTGCGGCGGCTCTGGAAATCGCCTTCGAGAAGAATCTCGACCTGGTGAAGATCGCCCCCGGCTCCGAACCCCCGGTCTGCAAGATCATGGACTACGGCAAGTATCGCTTCGAGCAGTCCAAGCGGGAGAAGGAGACGAAGAAAAACCAGAAAATCGTGGAGATCAAAGAGATCCGCATGTCCCCCGGCATTGGCCTGAACGACTTCAACGTAAAGCTGAAGAACGGGCAGAAGTTCCTGACGGACGGCGACCGGCTGAAGGTCACCGTGCGCTTCCGGGGCCGGGAGATGACCCATACGGAGATCGGTACGGAACTGCTTAACCGCTTTGCCGACGCCTGCAAGGACATAGCCGTCATCAGCAAGCCCGCCAAGCTGGACGGGCGGCATATGACCATGTTCCTGAACCCCAAGGCAGCCAAATAACCTGATCCAGCAATGTAATCATACGGAAGGAGAAGCTACCATGCCCAAGCTGAAGAGCCACAGCGGCGCAAAGAAAAGATTCAACCTGACCAAAACCGGTAAGGTTAAGCGCGCACACGCCTTTAAGAGCCATATCCTCACCAAGAAGGTCACCAAGCGCAAGAGAGGCCTGCGCCACGGAACCTATGCGGACGTCACCAACGTGGCGGCGATCCGGCAGATGATCCCCTACAAATAAACCAAACAACAATTACTGCTTCATATAGGAGGAACAGGAAATGGCCAGAATCAAAGGCGCTCTCATGACGCGCAAAAGAAGAAAGAAGATCCTCGGCTTCGCCAAGGGTTATTGGGGCAGCAAGTCCAAGCACTTTAAGATGGCTAACCAGGCCGTCATGAAGTCCGGGAACTATGCCTATATCGGCAGAAAGCAGAAGAAGCGTGATTTCCGCAGCCTGTGGATCACCCGCATCAGCGCCGCCTGCAAGCTGAACGGGATGAACTATTCCACCTTCATGCATGGTCTGAAGCTCGCCGGCATCGAAATGAACCGGAAGATGCTCTCCGAGATCGCCATCCACGATCCCGCCGCCTTCACCGCCCTGACGGAGAAGGCCAAGGCCGCCCGGTAAACCGAAAAACAAGCTTCGAGGCTGTCCTCCCTCTTTGGGAAGACAGCCTCGTATTTTCTTGCTTCCTTGGGATTCAAGCCGTTTCCTTACCGCTGTTTCCGGATCAATGCGGCGGCCTCGTCCAAGGAGACGCATTCCGCGAACAGCTCCGGCCACACTTCGTTGAAGTAATATTCGCAGGTCGTTTTTCCTGTCATATAGGGATTGTCAAAGGTGGAGTTCGTTCCTTCCGGAACAATGACGCGATATCCCCTTTCAAACGCGGATTTCACGGTAGCGTCGATGCAGAAATTCGTCTGCAGACCGACGATCATCAGGGTATCGTCCTTCGCTTCTTCCAGGTAGGCGGTGAAATCCCTGTTCCCGAAGCAGCTGTTGATTCTTTTGACGAACACTTTCTCTCCTTTGTGCGGCGCAACCTCGTCCGCGATCTCAAAGGCTTCATCGCCGACGGAAAATCCTGTGCCGGAACCGGCATCGTGCTGGACATAGATGACTTCGACTCGGTTCTCCCTGGCTTCCCGGATGATGTTCGTGATATTCTCGACCAGACCGTAAAAATTATAGAGTTCGTCGTCCATGAGCGCTTTCTGCATATCGATCACAATCAATTTCATATCCACAGGCTCCTTATTCCGTCGGTTTCCCGCATTCTGCAGCTCCACGGGTATTTTCGCAAAAAATAGGCTTTACTGAGCATACTCTACCACACGTCGTCTTTCCAGGCAAGGCCCATGGGCATTTCCGCAAAGGATAACCGGCCTGCGCTTGCGGTACAGGCAAAATCATGGTATACTTAAAAGGTATAAATCAGGTGGACGGAGGACACGGTTCTGGATCGGAATGAGTGGAATCCCGAGTCCCTGCAGGAGACTCCGGAGGAGAGGAAAGAGAAGATCGTTCGGCGGAGAAGGCTGCGCCTTGTGGGCATTCTGGCCTTCGTTCTGCTGAACGGTATTGTGTTGTTCTTTTCTGCCCGGGCGGATTTTGCCAAGAAGGATCTGGGCCTCTCCTTCGATCTTTTCAGTCCCCGCAATCTGTTCAGCTTCGCCTGCGCCGTGGGCTGCGTCGCCCTGGCGTTGTTCGCGGAGACCTGCAAATATCTGAAAATGATGCGGCAGCTGGGGGAGCGCGTTTCTCCCCGTACCGCCTTCGAAACGGTGGTCCTGGGCAGATACTACGATTGTATCACCCCCTCCGGTGCGGGGGGACAGCCCTTCCAGATCTACCATCTTCATTCCTCCGGGTATACCGGCGGCACCAAGTCCGCCATGCCTCTGGCCGCCTTCATCACCACCCAGTATGCCTTTGTGCTCCTGGCCCTGGTGCTGTTCATCTTGAATAACGATACCGCCGAGGTGGTGGGGATCCGGATCGCCGCCTATGTGGGCCTTATCGCCTATTCCGCCGTTCCCACTATGGTCGCCCTGACGGCGATCTCCCCCGCCCTGTCCGGGCGGATCGTGGGCTTCTTCGTGCGCATCGGGGCGAGGCTCCGGCTGGTGAAGGATCCCCAGAAAACCATCCGCAAGGTGGAAGGGGCCCTGCAGCGGTATTCCGGCAGTCTGCGGATCATCGCCGCCAACCGGTCCCTGCTCCTCGCCCTCTTCGCCCTCTCCCTGGTCTACCAGATCTCCATCTGCTCCATCCCCTACTTCACCGTGCGCATCTTCGGGGGCAAGCTGGGCTATCTGCAGTCCCTCACCATGTGCCTGTATGTTTACGCCTCCGTCACCATCGTCCCCACTCCGGGGAACGCCGGGGCCGCCGAGGGATCCTTCTACCTGCTCTTTGACCAGCTGGATACCTCCGGCGTCTTTTGGGCCATGCTCATCTGGCGGTTTTTGTGCTACTACCTCTTCATCCTCCTGGGCCTGGGGATCTACGGATACCGGGCTGTCGAGCGGAAGCGAAGGAAGAGATCCAAAACCGGAGAATCCGACAGGGACGGCGGCTGAACGGCGCTCCGTCCCTGTTTTTCGGCAAAAAACGTGGATGACCCGGTCATCCGGAAAGGAAGATCGATATGAACTACAGAAAACTGGGAAAGACCGGCCTGCTGGTCAGCGAGATCGGCCTGGGGGGCGAATGGCTGGAACGGCATGACGCCCGGGAGTGCGCCGCCGTGATCTCCCGGGCCCGGGAGGCGGGGATCAATATTCTGGATTGCTGGATGTCGGAGCCCAATGTGCGGACGAACATCGGCAAAGCCATTGCCGGGGACCGGGAGCGCTGGATCATCCAGGGGCATATCGGCTCCACCTGGCAGGATGGCCAGTATGTCCGCACCCGGGACCCGGAGAAGTGCCGGGAGGCCTTTCAGGACCTGCTGGACCGCCTGGGCACGGAGTACATCGACCTGGGCATGATCCACTATGTGGACGAAGCGAAGGATTGGGAAGCCCTGGCCGGCAGCCCCTATCTGGACTATGTGCGGGAGCTGAAGGCAGCGGGCAGGATCCGGCATATCGGCCTTTCCACCCATAATCCCCTGATCGCCAGGCGGGCGGCGGAGAGCGGCCTTGTGGAGATGCTCCTGTTCAGCGTGAATCCCGCCTTCGACCTCATGCCCCCCACGGAGAACATCGATCATTACTTCGCCCCGGAGTATGACCCGGACCTGTCGGGCATCGATCCCGTGCGGGCGGAGCTCTACCGCCTGTGCGAGGAGCGGGAGATCGGGATCACCGTCATGAAGGGCTATGCCGGCGGGCGGCTCTTCGATGCGGAGCGCTCCCCCTTCGGCGTCGCCCTCACCCCCGTCCAGTGTCTCCATTATTGTCTGACCCGGCCGGGCATCTGCTCCGTCATGGTGGGGTTTGACACCCCGGAGCAGGTGGACGCCGCCGCAGCCTACGAAACCGCCTCCCAGGAGGAAAAGGACTACGCCCGGATCCTGGCAAGCGCCCCCCGGCACAGCTTTCACGGCGAATGCACCTACTGCGGCCACTGCAAGCCCTGCCCCATGGATATCGACATTGCCATGGTAAACAAGCTCTATGACCTGGCGGTGATGCAGCCGTCGGTCCCCGCCTCCGTGCGGGAGCACTACCTGGCCCTGGAGACCCGGGCGGACGCCTGCATCGGCTGCCGGGGCTGCGAGGAACGCTGTCCCTTCGGCGTACCGGTGGCGGAGCGGATGGAAAAGGCCGCCGCCCTCTTCGCGTAAGCCGGGATGGGCAATTATCTCATCACCGGCGCTGCCGGCGGCATGGGCTCGGCCCTGTGCCGAAAGCTGACGGAGGCCGGCGACCGGGTATGGGGACTGGATATCGCGGAAGCCGGAGAGGCCTGCCCCTGGACCATGATCCGGGCGGATCTCACCTCCATGGAGGAGCTGGAAGCCGCTCTGGACCGGGTCCGGCGGGAGGCCGGCGCCCTGGATGGGATCGTCCATATGGCGGGGATCTATGATCTGGACTCCCTGGCGGAGATCCCGGAGGAGCGATTCCTCCGGGATTTCGACGTGAACGTATTCGCCGCCTACCGGGTGAACAGGCTCTTTCTCCCCCTGCTCCGTCCAGGCAGCCGCATCCTCCTGGTCACCAGCGAGCTGGCTCCCCTTGATCCCCTTCCCTTTACGGGGATCTATGCCGTCACCAAGGCCGCGCTGGATAAATACGCCCTGGCCCTGGGGATGGAGCTGCAGCTCCTGGGGCACCGGGTCATCCTTATCCGCCCCGGGGCGGTGGAGACGCCCCTCCTGCCGGAATCCCTCCGGCGGCTGGAGCAGTTCTGCGCCGGGACGAAGCTCTATCCCCTCCCGGGAGAGCGCTTCCGCAGGATCGTGGAGCGGACGGAATCCCGGAGCATTTCCCCGGAAATGCTGGCCCGGGTCGCCCGGAAAGCCCTGAGGGCGAAGCGTCCCCGGCTCACCTATTCCGTGAACCGGAACCCCCTCCTGCTTCTCCTCTCCGCTCTCCCCCTGCGCCTCCAGCTGTGGATCATCAAAAGGATACTCACGAAGTAAGGAACAGCCGCCGGTTTCCCGGCGGCTGTACATTCATTTTTTGAAGCTGTCCCACTCCAGCTGCAGGCAGCGCTGGCAGGTGTTGCAGTGCTTCCCCGGCTCCAGGATGCAGTCGATCATGCCGTTGTAATAGATGGGCTTGTCCCCGTCCGGCATACGGTAGATGCCGCCGAAATTCCCCTGCTGCAGCACCACCTGAAAAAAGAAGGGCTTATCCACCCGCATGAAATCCAGGGGGCAGTGCCAGGTCCCGGCGGGAATGCGGATGATGGTGGGCCGGTCCACGCTGAAGGTCTCCGCCTCCTCCCCGATCCCCAGGGTCATCTCGATATGCACGTCCATATCGAAGGGGCTGTCCGGCGCGCCCATAAAGGCCAGGTATTCATCGTGGTCATGCTTATGGGGGAAGGGGTCGATGCGCACCGCCTGTTTTGTAAAGCCGCCACCCAGATAGGCCTTGGCCCCGGGGATCTGACAGGCGCCCCGGATGCCCACGCCCTCAGTTTCCGTATTTTCGTGGAACTCCTGGCCGAAGTAGCCCTTCGCCCGCTCCGCCACATTGAAGAACACCAGGCTTTCGAACCTCCGGGCGGGATTCCCCGCGCCCTGTACCGGCGCGCCTTCCGCCGTTTCCACCGGCACGGCGGCATCCTGCATGCGCATATCCTGGTAGAATACGGGCTTGCCCACCCGCCGGAAGTCTACACAGCCGCGCCACACCCCTGCGGGGATGCGGACGGTGGCGGGACGGTCGATGAGGTAAACCTCCGCCTCCTCCCCGATCCCCAGGGTGACCAGGATCTCCGCGTCAAAATCCCTGGCGTTCATGGTCTCCGCTCCGAAGACCAGGTATTCGTCCGCCGTCTGGCGGCGGTAGCCCGGATCCCGGACCTGGGGCTCCTTCACCAGCTCATAGCCGGTGGTAAATTCGCTGTCCGCCAACTGGGCCTTTCCCAGGAAAGCAGGCCGCCCGTCCTCCGGCCGGAAGCGGTAGACCAGGGTATCCTCCAATTTTCCCATCGTTTGCTCCTTTCTGAAAAGCCGCCTGGGAGCTGGGCTCTCAGGCGGCCGTTCAACTGTGTCTGTTCAGAAAGCCTTACTGGGCCATGAAGTCGTCGTAAGCCTCCTGCACGATGCTGAGCAGATTGCCCAGGCCGATGGCGTCCAGTTCGCTCCGGTAGCTGTCCCACTCGCTGAGGGGAGCGGAGCCGTCCACGAACATCAGATAATGCTCGGAAATAAAGGTCTGGATATCATTGCGGTACTGGTCCAGCTCCTCCGTCTGCTCCTTGGTGTAGGTGATGGTGGAGGGGTAGTAGTAGGCGTTGTCGTGGGGCTGGGACTCAAAGAATTCCACGTTGGCGGGCACGTCCGCGTTGATGTCCATCTTCATGCTGTAGTCGATGCGCAGGCCGGGATCGCACAGGTGGTTCAGGGAATACACGGTCATGATCATGCCGTAGTAGGCGGGGTGAGTGGCGATGAAATCGGTAATGCGGATATCGCCGTCTTCATTGTACTCCCAGCTGACGCCCTCGACGCCGTAGCCGTAGAGGAAGGAGCCCTCCTCGCCGTAGTGCCAGTCGATCCAGGTGCAGGCCAGCTCGATATTCTCGCACTTGGTGGAGACAGCCGCGCTGCCCCAGCCCACGCGGGAGGTCTTGAAGCCCAGGTGCAGGACCTGGTCCTTGAACTCCGTGGGCTTGTGCAGAGGAGCCCAGGGTTCGGTGCCGGCGGGGAGACGGGCGTTATGGGTGCCCATGGCAACGCCGCCGTCGATGCAGTAGCCCAGGGTGCCGTCGTCCAGCATGGCGTCGATATCCGGGAAGCCGGTGTAGGAGGCCCAGTTGGGATCCATGATGCCTTCCTTCAGCCACTGGTTCAGCAGGGTGACCATCTTCAGGTCGTTGGGCTCGGTGTTGGCCAGGTAGACCTTGCCGTCCCGAACCACATAGTACAGGCCGGAGGTGGTGCAGTAGGTATCATAGCCCACGAAGGAAGCGCAGCCGCCAACCTCCAGGTTCTGGAACAGGGTGAAGGGGTGCTCGCAGCCGATCTCCACCTGGAAGGAGACCAGAAGGTCATGCAGGTCGTCGAAGGTGATGATCTCTTCCTGGGTCTTGCCCACCTTCTTCAGCCAGTCGCCCCGGCAGAAGGGACCCTCGGTGAGCTTGGGGTCCGCGTTCAGGCAGATGAAGCTGGTGATGAGGTTCTTCTCGGTGAAGATGGAGCGGATGGTGTCCACATCATCGGGGTCCCGGATGACCTCATAGATGAAGTTGGGGCAGTAATCCTTGTAGTCGTATACGTTGATGAAGTACTCTTCCTCCAGGATGGCGTCCTTGAAGATGCCCGGGTAGTAGCTCCGGGCGCCGCAGGTGATGTCGCACAGGTCGTCGGAGGCCAGGAGTACGCCGAAGTTCTCCCGCAGGGCGCTGGGATCGATGACCACATATTCGATGTGCACACCGGTGCGGTTCTGGACTTCCGTGGGCAGGGGCAACTCAGCGAAGCCGCCCTCCGGCAGGTATTGGGAGACATAGCAGGTCATCCAGTAGGTAAGCACCTCGTCCGTGGTGGTGAGGGGCAGCTCATAGTCGTACTTCTCGGCGGCGAGGCCGTCGGCGTCCGTCTTGAAATTGCCCTTGGCAAAGTGGTAGGGGGACTCGGGTTCGGGTTCGGCAGTGACTTCCGGGGCCTCGGTAGCCTCGGGAGCCTGGGTGGCCGGAGCCTGGGTGGCCGGAGCTTTAGTCGCTTCGGGCGCCTTGGTGGCTTCCGGCGCAGCGGTGGAATCCGGATTCGCTGCCGGACTGCCGCAGCCGGCAAACATGGCAGCGATGAGGAGGACCACGCAGATCAGCGCAAAGGTTCTTTTCATACTTACCCTCCTTAGGCGTATTTACTTCGAAATAGTACTGCAATATTCAGTCAATGTCAAGGTTTTCCGGTTCCCCCGCCGGAAGGGCGGCCGGCAGAAAAAAGGACCTGCCGGAATCCGGCAGGTCCGATGGTAGACAAAGTGCCAAAAGCCTCGCAGAGTTCGCGCCCGCAGGCGCGAATAGAATGGAAATCCATTTTGGCCCGGAATTCATTTCTGGGCCACAATTCTGCTATCGCCGCTGCGCCCTCCGAGCCCGGAATGGTTCGCAGCG
>JBGUZS010000130.1:0-6921 GCA_045223835.1 Oscillospiraceae bacterium
CACCACCCAGGAGCTTTACCAGACGGGACCGGAGGCGCTGTACTACGGCATCAATGCCTTGAGCAACAACCTCATCATGGTGGACAGGAAGCTCCTGAAGAATCCCAACGGTCTGATCCTGGGCACTCCCGGCTCCGGCAAGAGTTTTTCTGCCAAGCGGGAGATCAGCAACGCCTTTCTCATCTGTCCCCACGACGACATCATCATCTGCGACCCGGAGGGCGAATACGCCCCGCTGGTGGAACGCCTCCACGGTCAGGTCATCCGTATTTCACCCACCGGCAAGGGCTACGACGGGAAATCCTGCTATATCAATCCCATGGACTTGAATCTGGACTATTCCGACGACGAAAACCCCTTGTCCCTGAAATCCGACTTCATTCTGTCCCTCTGCGAGCTGATCGTGGGCGGCAAGGAGGGGCTGGCCCCCGTGGAGAAAACCATCATCGACCGCTGCGTCCGTCTGGTGTACCGGGACTATCTCAGCGATCCCCGCCCGGAGAAGATGCCGGTGCTGGAGGACCTGTACGACGCCCTCCGCGCCCAGGAAGAAAAGGAAGCGCAGTATGTGGCGACGGCGCTGGAAATCTACGTTACCGGTTCTCTCAACGTGTTCAATCACCGGACAAACGTGGACATTGGGAGCCGGATCGTCTGCTATGACATCAAGGAGCTGGGCAAGCAGCTGAAGAAGATCGGGATGCTCATCGTCCAGGATCAGGTGTGGAACCGCGTCACCATCAACCGGGCGGAGCATAAGACGACCCGCTATTACATCGACGAATTTCATCTTCTTCTGAAGGAAGAACAGACGGCAAGCTATTCCATCGAGATATGGAAGCGGTTTCGCAAATGGGGCGGCGTCCCGACGGGGATCACGCAGAACGTCAAGGATTTGCTTGCATCCCGGGAGGTGGAGAATATTTTCGAGAACAGCGACTTCATCTATATGCTGAACCAGGCTGCCGGCGACCGGCAGATCCTGGCCAAGCAGCTCAACATTTCCCCGTATCAGCTGTCCTATGTGACCCATTCCGGCGAAGGCGAGGGCCTGCTGTTCTACGGGAATACCATCATCCCCTTTGTGGACCACTTCCCGCGAAACACCGAACTGTATCGCATCATGACCACCAAGCCGTCCGAACTGGCGGAGTCTGCATCGTAATGGGGAGGGATCATATTGAATGAACTCATTTCCTTCGATAACCCGGAGTTTACTCCAAAGGGCAAGGACTTTGTGCGCAGGAACGCCTTTGACCAGGGTGATCGGCCGTGATAAAACGAGAGCCCCGTCTGAAATTCACACAAGAGGAAAAGGCGTCGCCTCGGCTCAAAAAGGCCATACAAAAGGTAAAGAAAGCGGAGGCCAAAGCGGACGTGGCCCGGGCGAAGATTCCCCAAAAGGCGGTCAAGGAGAAGGTAACGGACCCGACCACCGGAAAGGTCACAACGAAGATCCGTTTCGTGGACAAAAAGCCTCCCTCCGAACTGCTCCATACGGCAACGACTACGCCCCTGAATACGCTGTCCAGGATGGCGCATCGGGAGATCAGTCAATATGAGGATGAAAACATCGGGCTGAAGGCGTCGCACTTCGCAGAAAGCGGTGTGGAATCCGGAGCCCGGATGACGGAATCGGCCATTCACGCCCAGCGGCTGCGACCCTATCGGAAAGCGGCGGCTGCGGAAAGGAAGCTGGAGAAGGCCAATCTCAACGCCCTCTACAAGAAGGCCGAAGGAAAACAGCCTTCCAGCAATCCGCTCTCCAGGCTGCAGCAGCGGCGGACCATCCGTAAGAAATACGCTGCCGAAAAAGCAAAGCAGAATGTGGGAACGGTAAAACGGGCGGCGGAAAACGCAGGCAAGGCTGTGGAGCGGATCAAAGAGGCGGCGAAAAAGACCGTGGGATTTGTCCAGCGCCATAGAAAAGGACTTCTGGCTGCGGGCGGGATGATGCTGGTCCTGACCTTCATGCTGAACGTCTTTTCCTCCTGCTCCGTCATCCTGCAGAGTTTGGGTACGTCCGTAGCCGCCAGCACCTATCCCTCCGAGGATGAAGATATGCTGGGGGCGGAGGCCGTCTACTGCGAAATGGAAATCGCTTTGAAGGAGTATTTGGATACCTATGAGAGCACCCATGACTATGACGAGTACCACTTCGACCTGGACGAGATCGAACATGACCCCTATGTGCTGATCTCCATACTCACCGCTTTGAAGGGGGGCGAGTGGACGCTGGCGGAAATGGCGGATACGCTGATCCTGCTGTTTCAGGAACAGTATACCCTTACGGAAGATGCGGTCACAGAGACGCGGTATAAGACGGAAACGCGCACCGGCACGAAAACGGTCACGGACCCGGATACCGGGGAAGAAACAGAGGTGCCCTATGAGTATGAGGTGGAAGTCCCCTATGAATATACCATCTGCAGCGTAACACTGAAGAACTTCAACCTTTCCCACCTTCCGGTCTATATCATGGATTCGGATCAGTTTTCCAGCTACGCGGTCTATATGTCCACTCTCGGCAACCGGCCAGATCTGTTCCCAACCTCGCCTTATGTGGGCAAGTACACCAACGGTTACACGGACTATGAGATTCCCCCGGAAGCTCTGGACGACGAACAGTTTGCCGCCATTATCACAGAGGCGGAGAAATACCTGGGTTATCCCTATGTGTGGGGCGGCAGTTCTCCGTCCACGTCCTTCGACTGCTCCGGCTTCGTGAGCTGGGTCATCAATCATTCCGGCTGGGATGTGGGAAGGCTGGGCGTGGATGCGCTGTACGGCATCTGCACTCCGGTATCCGCCGCGGAAGCCAAGCCCGGCGACCTGGTATTCTTCCAGGGGACCTATGATACGACCGGCATGAGCCATGTGGGGATCTACGTCGGCAACTCCACCATGATCCACTGCGGCGATCCCATCTCTTATGCCAATCTCAATTCAAGCTACTGGCAGGCGCATTTCGCTGGATTCGGGCGTCTGCCGTGAGGAAGGAGCAGACCCATGAATCCGAAGATCATCAAGCTCCGGGAGGAACACGCGAAGAATAAGGCAAGGATCACCGAACTCAGTGCCCGGAACCGGGAAATAGAGAAGCAGCTTCGGGGGCTGGAAAACACAGAGATCATCGGCCTTGTCCGCGCCCAGGGCATGAGCCTGGAGGACTTCTTTGCGCTGATGCAGGCACAGAGCCCCACTGCTGCGACTATCCCCAACATAAATGAACAGGAGGAAACCGAGAATGAGGAAACCTAACCTTCGCATCATCACCGTTCTGCTGGCCGTCACGCTCTGCGTGGCGGCCTTGTCCTTTACCGCCTATGCGGATGGAAGGGACTATTACGCCTATGAGCCGCCCATGGAAACTACGGAGCCGACGGACCCGCCCGAGCCCCCGGAGCCGGAAGCCACCCCGGAACCGCCCTTTACCCCGGAGGGCAATCTTTCTCTGATCGACGATATCCCGTATCAGAGCAAACAGTTCATCACCGTGCAGAGCAAGAGCGGCAATTACTTTTATATCATCATTGACCGGGCCGCTGAGGAGGAAAACGTCTACTTCCTGAACATGGTGGACGAGGCCGATCTGATGGCACTGATCGAAGAACCGGAAAGCGAACCGGAACCCGCCCCTGCCGTCTGCACCTGCAAGGAGAAGTGTACCGTCGGCCATGTGGACACCTCCTGCCCGGTGTGCGCCACCAACATGAGCGAGTGTGCCGGCAAGGAAAAGAAGCCCGACCCCACCCCCGCCCCGGAGGTCCCGGAGCTGGAGCCCACTGAGAAAAAGAGCGTCGTCAATCCCGCGATCCTGATCGTCCTGCTCCTGGCCCTGGGCGGCGGCGCTGCTTACTACTTTCTGAAGGTCAAGGGCAAGGCAAAGCCCAAGACCAAGGGCAGCACCGATCTGAACGATTACGACTATGGCAGCGAGGACGATGAAGAATATGAGTTTGAACCGTATGACCCTGAGGACGCGGGAGATTCGTCCGAAGAAACAGATGCAAAGGAAGAATAGCCGGTCTTCCAAACTCACGCCGCAAATCTCTTGCTATTGTGCGTACAATCGTGTATATTATATGCAGAATACCGGCCAGAGAACAGGAGGCTTCATCATGGCAAAGACTGCGAATCTGTATGCACGAATTGAGCCGGAACTGAAAGAGCAGGCAGAAACGATTCTCGCCGCGCTGGGTATTCCGGCATCCAACGCGATCACCATGTTTTATAAGCAGATCATCCTGCAGCGCGGCATCCCGTTTGAAATGAAACTGCCCGAAAGGAAGCCGGTGGACATGAACGCACTTTCTCAGGAGCAGTTGAACACAGAACTGCAAAAAGGATATGATGATGTGCTTGCCGGGCGCACGAAGCCTGCCGATCAGGTATTCGCTGCGATTCGGAGGGACTACGGTTTATGAGCTATCAGGTCAACATTACCGATGAGGCAGCCCGAGATCTGAGAGCTATTTCGAGTATATCGCCTTTGAGCTTCTATCGGTTGAAAACGCCGAAAACCAGCTGAACCGGCTCCAAAAGGAGATCCAATCCCTGGATGAAATGCCGGAACGGTATCGCAGGTATGAGGTAGAACCGTGGTACAGCCTGGGTGTCCGAAGATTTC
The DNA here is from genome assembly GCA_045223835.1 of Oscillospiraceae bacterium. Lineage (GTDB taxonomy): Bacteria > Bacillota > Clostridia > Oscillospirales > Oscillospiraceae > UBA1774. The sequence goes on from JBGUZS010000130.1 coordinate 4,631, forward strand.
CTGTTGACAACTACTGTGTATTTTATCTTCCAAATCAGGAAACCCAGGTCGTAGACATCATCCGTGTCCTGTACGGCAGGAGCGACATGGATAAGACTATGACCGAGTTTGCAAATGAATAATTGAAAACGATCACACAAAAGGCAGTCCTTCGGGGCTGCCTTTTGCTATGCCCGAAAGGAGGAATCCCCTTGCAAAAACTTGTGATCGCGGAGAAGCCCAGCGTGGCGCAGAGCATTGCCGCTGTGATCGGCGCGAAGCAGAAACACGACGGCTATCTCACCGGAGGCGGCTATACCGTTTCCTGGTGCCTGGGCCATCTGGCGGAGCTTTCCGACGCTTCCGCTTACAACGCTGACTATGCCAAATGGAATAGGAAGGACCTGCCCATCATCCCGGAGAATTATCGATTCACCGTTGCCCTGGACAAGCGGAAGCAGTTTGACGTGCTGCGGGAGCTGCTGCGTTCCCCGGAGATTTCGGAGGTCATCAATGCCTGCGACGCCGGGCGGGAGGGCGAACTCATCTTCCGCACCGTCTATTATTTGGCGGGCTGTACCAAGCCCATGAAACGCCTGTGGATCTCCAGCATGGAGGATGCGGCCATCCGCGAAGGCTTCCAGAATCTGCGTCCCGGCCGGGACTACGACGGGCTTCACCAATCGGCGCTGTGCCGGGCAAGGGCGGACTGGCTGGTGGGGATCAACGCAACCCGGTATTTCTCCCTGCTCTATGGCCGAACGCTGAATATCGGGCGAGTAATGTCCCCGACCCTGGCCCTGCTGGTCCAGCGGGAGGCGGAAATCTCAGCCTTCGTACCGGAGCCCTTTTACACCGTCCAGCTGGATTGCGGCTTCACCGCCGCGACGGAGCGAATGAAGGACAGGAGCGCTGCTGACGCCATCCTGTCCAACTGCGGTAAGACGGCCACCGTAATAAGCATCGAGCGCAAGGAAAAAACCGAGACGGCCCCGGCGCTCTATGATCTTACCACCCTCCAGCGGGATGCCAACCGCATCCTGGGCTATACCGCTCAACAGGTGCTGGACTATCTCCAGGCGCTCTATGAAAAGAAGCTCTGCACCTATCCCCGGACAGATAGCCGGTATCTCACCGACGATATGGCACCCAGCGTCCCGGATTATGTCGCCGCTGCTGCCGCCATTTGCGGATTAACCGTGCCTGAAATCATCCTTGCCAGACAGATCTGCGACAGCAAGAAGGTCAGCGACCATCACGCCATCATTCCCACGGTCAGCGACGGGAACGCCGATCTGGCCCTGGGGGAACGGGAAATCATAAAGCTGGCGGCGCTTTGTCTTCTCCGTGCTGTATCTGACACGCACAGATATACCGAGGTAATCGTGACCCTGAACTGCGGAGGGCACAGCTTTATCGCCAAGGGCAGGACAATTCTCTCTCCCGGTTGGCGGGTTTACGATTCCGAGAAGAAGGAAACAGAGAGCATTTTGCCGGAATTGACCGTGGGTCAAACGATTCCCGTAACCGCCGCTGCGGTCAAGGAGGGCCAGACCACCCCGCCCAAACACCACACCGAGGACACGATCCTCAACAGCATGGAGACGGCAGGAGCGAAGGATATGCCGGATGACGCCGAGCGGAAAGGAATAGGCACTCCGGCTACCCGCGCCGCCGTGCTGGAAAAGCTGGTGTCCGCCGGGTTTGTGGAACGAAAGAAAAGCAAAAAGCTCACGACGCTGATCCCGTCTGACCTGGGGAAAGCGCTCATCACTGTGCTGCCGGAAGCCCTGCAATCTCCCTTGCTCACGGCGGAATGGGAGCATTGTCTGAAGAAGATCGAGCGTGGCGAGCTGTCCCCGGAGGACTTTATGGAAAGCATCGCCGCCATGCTCCGGGAATTGATCCAGACCTACCAGCCGATTCCCGGCGCTGCTGTACTGTTCCCGTCTGAATTTGAGATCGTCGGCAAGTGCCCCCGCTGCGGAAGGAATGTGGTGGAAAAGAAGCAGGGATTCTTCTGCGAGGACCGAAGCTGCGGCTTCGCCTTATGGAAGAACAGCAAGTTCTTCTCCGGAAAGAGAAAGCAGCTCACGAAAACCGTGGCGGAGGTGCTTCTGAAAGACGGAAGAGTACAGCTCTCCGACTGTTATTCTGAAAGGTCGGGCAAGACTTACGACGCGATTGTTGTGATGAACGATAACGGGCAGCAGGTCAATTTCAGTCTGGAGTTTTTCAACACAAGAGAATAAGCGGCAGAGAAACGCCAACGAACACAAAGACGCTCCTGTACGGATACTTCACCCGTTCAG
>JBGUZS010000131.1:0-21451 GCA_045223835.1 Oscillospiraceae bacterium
CTGAAAGCTGCCGGTGTCGAACGCCTCCTGCCCCATGCGGTTGAATTGTATAGCGTTATACCCGCTCTTCCCCCCGGACAGGAACAGGCCGGAGAGGAAGCCACCCAAAGCGTCAAGGCCCAGCTCCTTCCCCCGGTCCCCCAGGGCGGAGAGCAGGGCCTTCGTATGGTCCAGGCCCTTTTCCTCATATACGGAAACGAGCTCCTTGAACTCGCTTTCCTCCGTAACCGTCACCAGGTCATACAGGTCGTCCGCGATCCAGTTCAGCAGATCGGAGGCCCCTTCTTCCGCAGCTTCCGCTCCGGCGTTCCCCAGGATGTACCGCCGGAATCCGGCCCTTCCCAGACTGCGCACGCCGGTCTTGAACAGGGCGTCGAAGCCCATTTTCTCCGTGGCGGCCTCGATGACGCCCGCTGCGGTGCCGATGATAAAGCTCCGTTTGTCGGAAAGACCACGCTCCTTTGCCGCGAGGACACTGTCCGCAGCAGCCTCCGTCCCCATGATCGTCAGGGCCAGGGGTTCCATCCCGCCGGTAATGGCGGAGGTATACAGGAAGTCGCTCATGGACATGGCCAGGTTATAGCCATAGGAACCGACCTTTCCCTAAGACAAGGGGACGGTTCTTTTGTCTTCGCACAGCATCGGGCAAAAACTGTCCCTTTGTCTGAAAACCTGTGCGCCTACCTCATTCTTTCGCAGGAAAGCATGCGCACAAGGGACAGCGCCTGAACATAGCAAAGCCCCCGAAAACACAGCGTTTTCGGGGGTTTTGAGTAATCGGTTAAAACACCTGCTTCCTCCGGAAGCAAATCATCGTATACGGAAAGATCATGATTGATTTTCTTTTGCTGTTTTAACCGATGAAATCAGCATAACTCTTATACTGGTACAAGCGGAATCAAGCGTCTTGAACTCCGATTCTGACAAATACCCTGTACGGTAAAGTAATTCCAGCCAATAACCGGTCTCATTTGCTTCTTTCAAAGCGATCTGCAATTTGGCGATAAAATCCGCCTTTCCGTGGGCGTACTGTGCTTCGCGGATATTTGCGCCGATGGAAGTCCCGGATCGGCCGATCTGGTTGGAGATAATCGATTCACGTTTTGCTTTCAGCTGTTTCACCAGTTGGATGATCGAAACCGCAAAATCCATGGACTGCGTACAGAGTTTTGAATCGGACACTGTAGCGGCCTCCTTTTTGCCAGGCAATAATCCTGCTGTGGTCACACTGCGCTCAGGAAGTGAAGCGGCTCGCTTCGCTCACCGTGAAGTATTGCGGCTGACGCCGCAAAGTGAAGTGAAGCGTTCCGCCCATCGTGCCGCAGGCACACTTCACGCGCGAAGCGCGGCTTCACGTCCGAAGGACGCTTCACGTTCCGCGCAAGCGGAACGCTTCATTGCAAAAAGCACTTGCTTCCGCAAGTGCTTTTTGCCTGGCAGGGGCAGAAGGACTTGAACCCTCGGCACTCGGTTTTGGAGTGGCTGAACGCGAAATATCCAGTCCAATCCGTTCCCCCGTGTCGCAAGGGTTGTGACGATTCCGCCCGCTCCCCGGATTCGATTTTGATGCTGGATTGATGCTCTACGAATCTCGCACTTCCGTTTTCATAAATCCATCGATAACCGACGCAGGAGGTGCAGGCACCCCCTCCGCAGGAAAGTGGGTAACTATAGTAACTGAAGTATAAAGCCCTGATACCGTAATCAGTTCATGGTTCAGATTGAAACCGCTCAATCCGTCCACCTCTGTCCAGTGGCTCCCCTGTAATCACCTCACGGTCGTTGCCAGGCATTAGCAGCCGATCCGATTCCACTCAAGAAACGACCGGCGAAATCAAACTCCGCCTCGATTTTTGCAAGCTCTTCTTCCGTCTGCGCTGAAAGGATGTCCCGCTTTGCATTCCAGACCAGGTCATGGATCACGACCACAGGATGGGTCAGGTCTTCCGTTGCGGAGATTCCGTTGGCCCATTCATAGCGATACAGGTCACCAAGAACGTCCGCCCCTTTTTCCATCAGGACTTCCTGCAGCAGGGAGAACTCATATTTTTTGCTCACGAAGCTCACCTCCGTCTGAGAGCCTCTGAAATCCAGCCACAGTATACCACAGCGGTAAGATGGTTACAAGTAAACCTCGGGTTATTCCGTAGATGACCGGACTGTCTCTCTCATCCCCCCGGGCTCCGGGAGGTGATGGGGAACTAGATGAAGAAGAACATAAAAGGCAGCAAAAACACGAACCATTCCACGATGATTCAAAAAGATTGTTGGTGGATGAGGCGCATATATTCTGCCGTGGTATGGGCGATGTCCGTTGCCCGGCAGAACGCTTCCTCAGCGCCCTCCCGTTCCAGATCATTGCGTCTGAACTGCGCCCCGCCGCCCGCCGTGATCCTACAGAGAGGCGCGCCGCACCACTCGAGGGGGAGCAGGCCGTCTCGCTGTTCCAGGACAGAAAAGCCTTCGCGGGCGAGGTGAATGCCGACTTCCTTATAGAAGCGGTCGCGGGCTTCTTCATTGTTTTCCATTCTCAGACCTCCTTGATTTGGACATAAAAAAAGACCGGATCGTCGCCATATTTGACGAGCTATCCGGCCTGGAAAAGCGGTATTCAGTTGCTGATGGAGAGTTCGAGTCCATCCGGTTTGCGATTTTGGAGAAAATGTAGAAAATTCAGAGGGTGTCCCAATGTGAATTGAGACACCCTCTCAGGCCTTGTAACTCCTAGCTTTCCGGGCATTGTAGGAGTTTTAACCTGCTTTTCTGCAGCAATCGCTTAAAACTCCAGTTTCTGCCCGAGGCAGCGCAAAACCGGAGCCCGGCGATGCGGGTCCGGTTTTGGACAGCGGCGCGACCGCGCGGGCGTTTTCGTCTCTTGCGGATCCGCTGGCCCGTGCGAAGACAGCTGCGGCAATCCGCAGCGGTTCGTGCTGCGATTCACCGGATGGATATGCTCCCGGAGATCCGGATCATCTCTTCGGGTGATTCGTGGAATCCCCGCTGGATCCATTCGTCCAAAAGCCCGAAAAGGGCGTAAGCGTAGAATTTTCCTTTATAACATGCCGCCGGATCCGCGTCGTGCTTCGGATACAGCACCGTTTGAAAGGCGTCATACACCGCCGACTGCCGCTCACGCTGATAAATCAGGGTCAGCAGCTCCCGGATGCTGTAATTGAAGAGGAAAAAGGCCGATGTGTTCGTCAGGGAAAAGTCGTCGCGGATCTCCAACTCGTTCTGTTCGGCCCAGCGCTCCCAAAGCTTGATCAGCTTGAAGGAGATCAGCTCGTTTTTTGTCTTGAAGTTCCGAAAATAGGTCGTTCTGCCAACGCTGGCCATCTTTGCGATCTCCGAGACGGTGATCTGATCCACGCGTTTGGTCTTCATCAGCTTGATCAGCGAATCGGACAGGCACTCCTTTAAAAACTCCGTTGTCCGTGCGTTTCCGCCCATATTCTCCCCGTTCCGTTTCCTACTGGTATTTTTTCCGCTCTTCGTACCATTGCTGTGCGGTCGGCTTGAAAACTCCGCAGAGTGACATATAATGAATTGGATTGGTACAAAAGTACCATTACAATATATTTATTCCGCTGTCCTATGTCAATAGGACCGGATCACTACACGGGAAAGGATGATAAACATGGCGTCTCAACTGAACAAGGTGGTTGTGGCCGGCGGCGGCGTGCTGGGGACCCAGATCGGGCTCATGTGCGCTTATGCGGGCAAGGATGTGACTTTCTGGCTTCGTTCCGAGGGTTCCATCGAGCGCACGCGGCCGAAGATCGAGCGGTATTCCTCGCTGATGCTTCAGGATCTGCTGGGGGCGAAAGCCTATATCGGCAATCCCATGGGCGGGCATCTCTACCCCAAAGGGCTCATCCGGGAATGGAAAGGGATTACGGCGGAGGCCATCGACGCCCTGGCCGAGCAGGCAAAGAAGAATTTTGCCGGCATTCATATCGAGCTGGATCTGGCCAAAGCCCTGGCCGACGCGGATGTGGTGATCGAGTCCATGTCTGAAGATCCGAAGGCCAAGATCAGCGTTTATACCGCCATGAAGGATCTGCTGCCGGAAAAAACCGTTCTGCTCACCAACTCCTCCACCATGCTCCCCAGCACCTTTGCCGGGTATACCGGCCGGCCCGAAAAGTACCTGGCGCTCCACTTTGCCAACACGATCTGGAAGAACAACACCGCCGAGGTCATGGGCCACCCGGGCACCGATCCCGAGATCTACAAGCAGACCGTGGCGTTTGCGGACGAGATCAACATGATCCCCCTGCAGCTGCACAAGGAGCAGCCCGGCTATATCCTCAATTCCATGCTGGTCCCCTTCCTGAGCGCTGCCCAGGCGCTGCTGGCCACCGGCGTGGCTGACTTTGAGACCATCGATAAAACCTGGGAGCTGGCCACCGGCGCGCCCGCCGGGCCGTTCAAGATCCTGGATATCGTGGGCCTGGAGACGGCCTACAACATCAACCAGATGAAGCCGGACGCCCAGACGGAGGGTACGGTCACCAATCTCATCGGGAAGCTCCTGAAAGAGAAGATCGACCGGGGCGAGACCGGCGTCAACAACGGTATCGGTTTTTACGATTACAGAAAATAAACCAACCGCATAAGTTCCCATGCCGGCAAGAACAGCAAACGCCCAGGTCCTTTAGGGCCTGGGCTTCAGACTGTAGACAAAGTACATACAAGCCTCGCAGAGTTCGCGCCCGCAGGCGCGAAAGAGATGGGATGATTTCGGGGCGGAATTCAGTTCTGCCCCGAAATACCGCTCACGGAGCGCACTGTGGTCGTCGTCGCAAGGCTCATTGCTCCGCTTTACCCCAAAGGGGCAAAGCTCCGATATTCGCCTGTTCCTCCTCTCCAAACGGAAGCAGCGCTTCCGTTTGGAAAAGGAAGAAGGAAATGAGCGGGTGCAATCAGCCATGCTCGATCCGAAGCAAAGGCTTCGGATCGAAGAGGAGAAGCCGCAAGCGATATGCAGTTTTCACGGCCCTTACGCAAACCGTGGAAACGGAATGAGCGCTGCGAGCTTCGACGAAGTGCAGGCTTTCTCAAATCGGAGCCCAGCATTCCGTGCGCGAGGGCCCCTCGCAGGGACGTGCGCGTACAGCGAAGCGGGTCCGGTTTTGGGAGGAGAAAGCCCCGGGAATCATCAAGCGGCTGCGCTGGGCGCGGCCGCGAAGCATTCCCGGGGCTTTTGACGAGGCGGCGCTCGGCGCGGCCGCCCGGCACTCTCCGAGTGCCTCGGGTTCACTGTTTTCTATTTCTGGCCAAGCCAAAAGCCGCCCATTCGGACGGCTTTTGGCTTGGAGCGATCGCCCAAAATCGCTATTCTCTCCCCTGTAATCTCCCGACTTAACCATAACAAAGTTCAATATAAGGTGTGGCTTTTCATATCTGATGATTATGCGCACCGTTCAAGGATCAGGAATAAATTAATCGATGCTTTTTGATTTTTCATCCCCCTGGGGGGCTTCTCAAGTTCAAGACGGTCTGTTATATTGGCGTCAGATCAGATCCAGAGGGGTCGGTCTCCGCTCCGTTGGCGGGAACTGTGGGGTCGACCCCGGCGCTCGATTATGGCCTTCCGGTGTGGTGAACCGGAGGGTCATAGTTTTTTGATTTGCCTCGCTTAAAAGAAACATGCTCACGCAAAGAAGCAGGCTGTGCCTGTGTTTATTCGATGCAGATGTGTTTTGGAGGTGATAGGCCTTGAATCAGTCGGATGTAATTGCGTTCTTCAACCGCTGCGCGCCCAGCTGGGACGAGGAAATGATCCGAAACGAGGAGGTCATCCGGATCATCCTGGACAACGCCCATATACAGCGGGGTATTGACGTTTTGGATGTGGCCTGCGGAACGGGCGTTCTGTTTCCGGATTATCTGGCACGAGAGGTCGGTAATGTGACCGGGATAGATATCGCGCCGGAGATGGCACGACGGGCAGCGGAAAAGTTCCCGGACGTGGAAGTCCTCTGCGGCGATGTGGAAACTTACCCCTTTTGCAAAGCGTTTGACGCCGTTATGGTCTACAATGCCTTCCCCCATTTTCCGGACCCGCAGCGTCTCATTGAACGGCTCGCAGGCCTGACAAAACCCGGAGGCCGCCTGTCCGTCGCGCACGGCATGAGCCGTGCCATGCTGACCCGCCATCATTCCGGCGCAGCCGGCAAGGTGTCCATCGAACTGATCGGGGAACAGGAGCTGGCGGCTCTGTTCGCACCCTGGTTTGACGTAGATGTGGTCATTTCCGATGACCGGATGTATCAGGTGGCGGGCACGAAACGGTAGATCCCGGCGGAAGCCGTTCATTTATCTATGGAGGAACAAGGAGGAAACAAGATGAAAAAGCTGAAGAGACTGCTCGGCCTGCTGCTTGCGGCCACGCTACTCTTTGCGCTGACCGTGATGCCGGTCTCCGCAAAGACCGTGATCGACGCCCACGGCAACGAGGTCGAACTGGACGAATCCCTGGAAGCCTACTCCGAGACCGTGCTTCAAGGCGCAGACGACGCGGCCAGAAAGCACGAGACCAATCTGGGCGACTTCTGGACGGATGCGCTGCGTTGGTTCGCGGTCTCCGGTCGGATCAACGATTATTTTGAAGAGGATGATGTGACCGCCGGCAACAGCAGCATCGCCGTGGATGCGGACCACGTGGTCGCCCTGTGGAACGGCGGCAACCTCCGGGCGGACGTGCCGTCGGACGTCTTCAACGCGGAGACCCTGATGGCGGTCCTGCCGTATCCCAACAAGGTCGCCGTGGTCTACATGACCGGCGCACAGCTGCGGGAGGCCTTGGAGGCCGCCTCCCAGGGCCTGCCCTACAGCGAGTCCTCCGCCGCAGCCTGCGCCTCTTTCATGCAGGTCTCCGGTCTGAAGTACACCGTCGACATCTCCAAAGCCTACGACAAGGGCGAGGAATACAAGGCCCCCTGGTACAAGGCGGCTTCCCTTGGCCGCGTGACCATCACCGAGGTGAACGGCAAGGCGTTTGATGAGGCAGCCACCTACGCCGTCATCACCAGCAACGCCAATTATAACGGCATGGATTCTTCCTACATCTTCAAAGCCGCCGCCGGGGAAAACGAAAAAAGCGCCATCACCACCGCCGTCGTCCGGGATGTGGTCTGGATGTATCTGGCTGAGGAGCTGGATAACATCGTCACCGAGGAAGCCTACAGCGTGTCCCAGGGCCGCATCACCATGCTCTTCACGGACGCCCACGGCAACGTCATCACTCTGGACGATTCCATCGAAGCCTACAGCACTGTGACGCTCTATGGCGCGGACGATGCCGCCAGGAAGGGGGAGACCAACCTGGGCGACCTTTGGACGGACGCCCTGCGCTGGTTCGCCGCCTCCGGAGAGATCAACGCTTATTTCGATGAAGATGACGTGACCGCCGGGAATACGGAGATCGCCGTGGACGCGAAGAACATCGTGGCCCTCTGGAACGGCGGCAACCTGCGGGCAGACATCGCCGAGGGGGAATTCGGCGCGGCCAAGCTGGCCGAAGTTCTTCCCTATCCCAACAGGGTCGCCGTGGTCTATATGACCGGCGCCCAGCTGCGGGAAGCCCTGGAGGCCGCCTCCCAGGGCCTGCCCTACGGCGAGGGCACCGCTGCTGCCTGCGCTTCCTTTATGCAGGTCTCCGGCCTGAAGTATACGGTGGACACCACCAAGGCCTACGATCGGGGCGAGGAGTATAAGGCTCCCTGGTACAAGGCGGCTTCCCTTGGCCGCGTGACCATCACGGAGGTCAACGGAGAGGCCTTCGACGAAAGCGCAGTCTATGCCGTCATCACCAGCAACGCCAACTTCAATGGCATGGATTCCTCCTACATCTTCAAAGCCGCCGCCGAGGAGAGCGAGAAGAGCACCATCACCACCGCCGTCGTCCGGGATGTGGTGTGGATGTATCTCAAGGACAAGCTGGCCGGTACGGTGGGCGGGGACTACGCCGCTCCCCATGGCCGCATCACGGTGGAGGGCAAGCCCGCCATTCAGCTGACGGCGCAGAAACTCACGGTCAACGGAGAGACGAAGACAGCGGAGATCTACAACATTAATGGAAACAACTACTTCAAGCTGCGGGACATGGCCGCTCTGCTGACCGGCACCGGCTCCCGGTTCTCCGTGGACTATGACAAAGAGAGCCGGACCGTGATCATCAGGACCGGCGAGGCCTACAACCAGCAGCCCGGAGATCTGGAGCCCGGGGAAGACAGGTCTGCCTCCGCCGTCAGGAGCAATCAGAGCATCCGGATCGACGGTGTGACCGTTTCTGACCTGACAGCATACAATCTGGGCGGCAACAACTTCTTCAAGCTCACGGAGCTGGGAGAGAAGCTGGGCTTCAGCGTTGAGTATGACGCGGCCGCCAACGCCATGGTCGTCACCAGCAAATAAACGGTAAGGAAGCGAAATAAGGGCAGGCGGTTATGCTTGCCCTTATTTGCCTTATCTGTCAGGTTCCCGAATACTGAAAAACAGGTTGGATCACGATGAACAGAGACCTTGAAAAAATCATCTCCGAAGTGGAAAAAGCCATATCGGGCAAGCACGAAGTCATCGAAAAGCTGATGATGGCGATCCTGTCCGACGGGCACATCCTGCTGGACGATGTGCCGGGGGTGGGAAAGACCACCCTGGCGCTGGCCCTCAGCCGCACCCTGGGCCTGACCTATCACCGCATCCAGTTCACCCCGGACGTGCTGCCCAGCGACATCATCGGCTTTTCCGTCTATAACAAGGAAACGGGGACGTTTACCTATAAGCCGGGAGTGGTAAACGATGCGAATCTTCTGCTGGGGGACGAGATCAATCGGACCTCCAGCAAGACCCAGTCAGCGCTTCTGGAGGCCATGGAGGAGCGGCAGGTCACGGTGGACGGCATATCCCACCCCCTGCAGAAGCCCTTCATCGTCATTGCCACCCAGAACAATGTGGGCACGGCGGGCACACAGACCCTGCCCTATGCCCAAATGGACCGTTTCCTTGTTCGTCTTTCCATCGGCTACCCGGATTTTGCGGCCCAGATGGAGCTGCTGCAGGCCCGTCAGGACCGGGACCCCCTGGCGGATGTGCGTCCCTCCGCCGACAGGGAAGACCTGGTGCGGATGCAGGGAGAGGTACGGGCGGTCACCGCCAGGGACAGCATTCTGGCGTATCTGACCCGGTTGGCCATGGCGTCCCGGGAACACCCCATGACCGAGATCGGCATCAGTCCCAGAGGCGTGCTGTTCATGGACCGTATGGCAAAGGCCTGCGCCTATGTACAGGGCCGGGACTATGTGATCCCGGAGGATGTTCAGGCGGTTTTCGCCGATGTCTGCGCCCACCGGGTCATTCTGACACAGAAGGCGCGGCTCTCCGGCGTTACCGGAGACCAGGTCCTCGCCGAGCTGCTGAACACTGTTGAAGTGCCGGATCGCCGCAGGGATTAAATGGGGAAGCGCAGATCGTTGTGGATCCTGTGGCTGATCGCCGCCGCCCTGCTCTGGTTTTTTGAAAACGGCGCTGCCACCCTGGCCATTCTGGCCGCGTCCCTGCTGCTGCCCGCGGCATCCATCCTTGCCGCCCGAAGCAGGGCCGGAAAGCTCCGGTTGGCGCTCAAGACCCCGCCGGCAGCGGCGAAGGGACAGCCGCTTCGGATCGCGCTTTCCGCAGAGGGCGTCCCCTTTTTCTGCCGCGTGACCGGTGAGCTGCGCGGCGCGAACCGACTTACCGGCGAAGAGACCGCGGCGGGATTCTTGATCGGCCCCCGGCTGTCGGGGCGGGCAGAGCTGTCGGTCGCCGCGAATACAGGTCATTGCGGCGTCCTGCGGCTCAACGCGGAGGCCTGGACGGAAGACCTGTTCGGTCTCTGGCGGTCGGCTCCCCTGCCCTGCCAGGAGGAATTTGTCCTGCTGGAGCCGAAGCTGTTTCTTCCCACGGTAACGCTGGAAGAAAACACCACGGTCATCACGGAGGGAGAACGGTATTCCCAAAGGAGACCCGGGAGCGACCCCAGCGAGACCTTCTCCATCCGGGAATACATCCCCGGGGACCCGATCCGTCAGATCCATTGGAAGCTGTCGGAAAAATCCGACGCCCTGCTGCTCCGGGAGCTGGGACTTCCGGTGGTGAACCGTACGCTTCTGGTATTCCGCAACGTACTTGTCTCGGGGGAAACCGTGCAGCCGGAGCAGGCGGACGCCATGGCGGAGGTTTTTCTCTCCGTGTCCCGCGCCCTGATGAGCGATGGGCTTGTCCATACCGCAGCCTTTGCGGAGCACGGGCGGTACATGCTGACAGAGGTACAGAACGAAGCGGACTATCAGGGGATGGCGGCGCGGTTCCTCTCCCTTTCCTGGGAGGCGGAGGACGGGGCGCTGGGGCGGCTCCTGGCGGAAACCCCTTACGCCCATGTGGCGGTGGTCAGCGCAGTCTTGCCGCCGGATGCGGAGGACTACTACCGGGGAAACCGGGTAACGGTGCTGACCTGTGCCGAATGCAGAGAGGTCCGCGGAGTATTCCTTTTGCCCTTCCGAGGGGAGGGGTACCCGGAGGACCTGCGGTATATTGCCCTTTAAGGAGCGGACGATGGAAAATGAAGCCGGCTTACAACTGAATATCCTCCGGCAGAACAGGGGAACAACCGCCGTACTCTCCGCCATCCTGCCGCAGCTATGCCTGTATGCGGCCCTGGCTGCGGTCCTGTGTCCGCTGTTCGGCGTGACGGGGGAATGGCTTGCCCTTTTGCCTGGGGCGGCGATTCTCTGCATCATTCTGCTGCTGCCCAAGGGATGGGCCCGGGCCGCCCGTGGAGCAGCCGTCATGGGAGCGATCCTTGTGCCGGTATTGCTCCCCGCCGCCAATTCCGGAATGCTGGCTCTGGCAAACCGTTTGTTCGCCGCCAGCGAAGCGGTAAACGCCTACGCCTATTTCCGCTTTGCCGTGACGGAAGGGAAAGACCCGGTGAGCATTAGAGCTGCCCTGTCTGCCGTCTTCCTTCTCCTGGGTGCGGTCAGCTCTATGGGCGGTCATCGACTCTGCGCTGGGTTTCTGTTGATCGGCGTCGCGTCCCTGGAAGCCTATTTCGGCGTAACGCCGGGACCCTGGCGCAATCTGCTGCTGTTTTCCGTGCTGGCTCTCCTGTTTGCCGATGGAGACAGAGATGTGAAAAACGGCGGGATACTGCTGGCGGGCATCGCCGTGGTGACGCTGATTGTTTTTCTGCTGTTTCCTCGTCCTATCAGAGCGGTGGAAGCCCGTTCAGAGCAGCTGAGGGATACCTTCGGCTCTCCGGTCATGACCATGGCGCACCCTTCAGCTCCTCCGGAGACGGAAAAGAACCTGACCCATCAGGAATCTCGCCAGCACGAAGAGTTCACCCAGCAGGACGATTCCCGGGAGGGGACCTGGCGGGAGTTTGCGCGGGAGACGGAAACGGAGCAGGAGATCTCCCTCCCGCACCGCACCGACTGGCTGCGGATCGTTCTTCTTCTGCTTCTGGTCATTGCCCTGTTGCTGGTCCCCTTTCTGCCCTTCCTTCTGCTTGTCCGGGCCCGCCGCCGCACAGAGGAAAGGCAGGCGGAATTCGGTGTTTCAGACAACGCCGCTGCGATCCGGGCCATGTTCCTCCACATCATGGACTGGCTGAGGGAAGGCGGTCTGAAGACCGAAAATCGGCCCTTCTCGGCATACGAGAAAGCCGTGGAAGAACTCCTGGGCGGACAGTATGCGGAGCTGTTCAGAAAAGCCGTTTCCATATGGCAGGAGGCGGCGTACAGCGCCCATGCCATGACGGATGAACAGCGCTTTTCCGTGCAGGAACTGCTGGATATTACGGTAGCTGAATTGTATGAACAGGCAAACAGGCGGACAAGGCTCCGCATGAAGTATGTGGCCTGTCTTTGTGGGAGTGAGCGACATGAATAGACGGATGATCTTACTGCCGGTTTTCCTTGCCCTGGTCCTGCTCTGCTCCTGTCGGGTACGGACAACGCTACTTGCTCCGGAGCAGCCGGAGGAGCCAATCACGGAGGTCACCGCAGCGCCGGAGCCCACCGCAACTCCTGCGCCTACGGCCACTGCCGAACCCACGCAGGAACCCAAGCCGGAGCCAACACCAGAACCAACGGCAGTGCCCACACCGGAGCCCACACCGGAGCCGGAGGAGCCGGCTGACCAGCCGGACGCGCCATCGGAACAGGACGAGGGATCGGAGCGGCGGGAATATACCCCGGATGCCAGCGGGGATCTGACGCCGGACGCGGAAGCCCCCCTGAGCGTTCCCACGGAGGGGCCTGCGGAAACCGCCGCGCCTGCTGAGGGCGAAGGAGCCCCGACGAACACGGAAAACGAAGGCGGGGAGAACACGGCGACGGAGACGCTCCCCGCTGACGAAGCGGAACAGCTCGGCGTTGACCCCGCCGGTGAGGTGGCGGACAGTATGCAGACCTACTACCTGACCCTGCTGGATTCCCGCCTGGGGGATTTGTTCGAGTGCAAGCGGCTCTACGTCTACTGGGAGACTGACGAGGATCATCGGACGGTATACAAGACCAGTCTGGAGCACCGGCTCATCCTGGGGGCGGGGGCCTACGATGTAGCCGCCAAGCTGCTGGAGGAGAACCTGACGGTGGACGACGGATGGGTCTGCCGCAAAAACCCGGACGTGATCGTGAAGGTCGTTTCCGGCGGGGCCCTGGACACAGGCTCGGCCCAGTCGCTCTGTACGGAGCTGGCCGCAAGGTCGGATTGGGGAGAGATCGGCGCAGTCCAGGAGCAGCGTGTTCTGGTGCTTTCCGGGCGTCTTCTGGACACCCGGGCGGGGCAGGTCGCCGCCATGGTGTTTCTGGCCAAGCTGATGTACCCGGAGCAGATGGAGGACGTGGACGCGGCCGAGGCGCTGCGGGAGCTGACTGAGGAGGCGGGCGGCAGCGCCTATATGGGGACCTACGCCGTTTCCATGGGGGGAATGATATGAAGGACCGCAATCGCAAGCTGACCTTTTCGGCCCTGTATCTGGCCATTGCCCTGGTGCTGCCCTTCATCACGGGTCAGATCCCGGAGATCGGCGCCATGCTCTCCCCCATGCACATTCCCGTGCTGCTCTGCGGCTTCGTCTGCGGCTGGCAGTGGGGCCTGGCGGTGGGGCTGATTGCCCCGATCCTGCGCTCCGTGCTGTTCGGCATGCCCACCCTGTATCCCACCGCCATCGCCATGACAGTTGAGCTGGCCGTCTACGGAGCAATGTCCGGCATCCTCTACAAGCTGCTGCCCCGGAAGATCTGGAGCATCTACGTCTCCCTGATCCTCGCCATGATCGGCGGGCGTCTCACCTGGGGCGGGGCACGCTATGTGCTGGCAGGCCTCGGCGGCTCCGAATTTCCCGTGTCGGCCTTTCTCGCTGGGGCAGTGCTGAACGCCGTCCCCGGCATCATCCTCCACATCGTTCTGATTCCTCTGCTGGTGATGGTGCTGGAGAAGGCAAAGCTGACGATGAACTGAATAAGGACGCCAGTAACGATCAGAGCCTTTTCCGGTCACCCTTTCCGGAAAAGGCTCTGAAAGTCTATAAGAGGCTTACGGCAAAACAGTCAATCGTCCAAATACTCCAGGACTTGCCGCAGTTCCACGTTTGCCGCCTCAAAGGTACCGATGGCCCTGGTCAGCTGCTTCTTCGCCTGCGGGGGCAGGGTGTCCAGCAGGTCTGCCAGCTCCTCGGCGTGGTGTTCGTTGTGGTCGATCATGTAGCCCAGCAGGGCCCTCGTCTTATCCGTGGAAGCGGCTTCCCCTTCGGAGGTGTGGGTATGCGGATGCGTATGATCATCCTCGTGGGTGTGCGGATGGGAATGAACGGTGCCGTCCGCATGGATATGCTCGTGCTCATGTATCTCTTCGTGGATATGCGCCATATTGAAAACTCCCTTCCTTCAGTTCCCGGCTGATCGCCTATGCTGAACTGTACCACACCGCGGCAGTATGGTGAAGCCCCCCAGGGGGATGGGTTGACAAATCCCGGACAACACCGAAAATTTCATCCCCCGGCGGGGCTTGTCCGTAAGCATTGCGGCGATTATACTCGTTGCATAAACGGCAGAAGGATGTGAAGCAGATGGACGAAAAAGAATGGATGCCCTGGGATTGTCCGGATACCTTCGGAAAAAGGCGGGTCCACCCTGACCCTGGCCAGTCCCACCTCTGTCAATGGCCCCTCAAGCTGACCAGGGTCTCCAGCGTATCTCCCTATTATCACCGGGCAAATCTGCTGATCGCCGCAGATTGCAGCGCCTATTCCTATCTGCGCTTCCACCACTTTGCCCAGGGCAAGGTCCTGACCATCGGCTGCCCGGACATGGAAGGGGACGCATTTGCACAGAAGATCGAGGAAGTCCTAAAGCTCAATGACATTCTGAGCATACAGCTGGTTCGCATGGATGCGCCGTGCTGTCGGCGGATCACCGAAATCGTCATGAACGCCGTCAAAAAAAGCCGAAAGGCCATCCCCCTCCAGATCACCACGGTCTTTGCGGAGGGCGAAGATCTGGCGGAGTGACTGAGTAATCCCCTTGAGTCCGCATGGCGGATAACGGATGAGCAGTACTGAAAAGAGCAATGGGCAAGAAGAAAGCCTCTGCTCAGTTTGAAAAATAGTTATTGACAAATCAGCATAATGTGGTAAACTAAGCTACTATTTAATGAGTGATTCCGCTGCAACAAATCGTGAGCAACATAAGCTGATTCATTTCAGTGACCGCTCCGTATACCGGCGGATATAGGGATTGACCGGCATATAACTACTGGGCCGGGTACATAGAAAACCGCATAGCCTCAGACGGGGTCTCTTTAGATCCTGTCCGGCTGTGTGTATTTCTGTGTACCCGGCTCTTTCTTTATGCCTTTTCGGGATACAGCAGAGAAAAGAAAACGCTCTGCAAAACGGAAGGAGGTGACATATATGAATCAGCACTACAGCTTTTATCAAATGGACACCCGCGTCTTCGACCAGGGGCTCAGGCCGATCCCGTTTGCGGTGTACAGCTACCTGGTCTCCTGCGCCGGGAGCCGGGGGAGCTGCTTCCCGTCGGTGCGGACCATCGCCGGGAAGTGCCGCTGCTCCGAAAGC
Organism: Oscillospiraceae bacterium; assembly: GCA_045223835.1. GTDB lineage: Bacteria > Bacillota > Clostridia > Oscillospirales > Oscillospiraceae > UBA1774. The sequence continues at coordinate 15,128 of JBGUZS010000131.1, forward strand.
GCCGCCAGGGATGCCCTGCGGACCCTGGAGGAACGGGGACTCATCCGCCGGGAGTTCAGCTACCGGGAAAACCGCTACGGCCTCCGGCAGCAGACCAGCAACACCTACCACGTCCTGCGCCTGCCGGACTACTACGAGAACGGGAAGCCCAGGTACGCGGAGCGCCCGGAGCTGCCACTGTGAGGCCCCTGTGTGCCCCGTGTGAGGTTTCCCGGGTAAGGCCGACCCGGTGCCCATCCCAGGCCAGTAAGCCCCCGTCAGGCCGGTTGTGGCCCCGTTTTGGGGTGATCTGCGGGGACGAAGGAAAAAGCAGGATAAAGCCCTGGCGTCGGAACCGGGGCTGCCGACGCCACATCTGCCCGCAGTGCGGGCAGAGAGAACGGTCACAAAAGTGACATCTATTCCAGAGAAAAAACAGGCCGGGGACATCACGGATGCCGCAAAGCCCGCGAGCAAGCGGTTTTCGGCGGTATCACCCGACAGAACGGAGGAAAAATGAGCAAATCTACCACCGGCAAGGACGCCTTCCCCTTCCGTCCGAAACCGGAAACCATGCGCCGCATCGAGCAGTGGTACCAGGCGGACAACTGCCGGAGCAAAAACGAATTCATCGAAAAGGCGGTCAATTTCTACACCAGCGCCCTGGCGGCGAACGACATCGACCGCCTCCCTGTCCTGGTCTCCGCCGCCCTGGACAGCAGGCTCAAGACCCTTGAGAGCCGATTGGGTGCCATGCTGTTCAAGCAGTCGGTGGAGCTGGACACCATCGCCCAGATCCTTGCCGGGGCTTACGAGTTCGATGAGGCAGCCCTTCGCAGCCTGCGGGCGAGGAGCGTTCAGGCCGTGAAGTCCACCCACGGGCGGATCTCCTTCGAGCAGCGGGCGAGGGAAGCGGCGGCTGCACGTCTCGACGATGAGGCTGCCGGATACGAGGATGAGGACGAGTGGCAAGACTGATCGTCAAGAGTCCCTACATCAAGGGCGGCAGCGCCGGGGGTTACCTCAAGTACATCGGCACCCGGGAGGGGGTCGAGCTCCTGCCCGATGACCGTCCGCCCACCCGAAAGCAGGAACAGCTCATCGCAAAACTGACCCAGGACTTCCCGGACACCCGGATCCTTGCGGAGTTCGCGGACTACGCCGAGAGCAAGACCAAGTACAACGCCTCCCAGTTCATCACCCGGGCGCTGGAGGAAAATTGGTCTGCGGTCAGCGGCATGGAGGGCTACGCAAGCTACATTGCCACCCGTCCCCGGACCCAGCGCCTCGGTGACCACGGGCTCTTCGGTGACGAGGACCGCGTCGATCTGGACGCGGTGATGGCGGAGCTGCAACGCTACCCCGGCAACGTGTGGACGCACATCATCTCCCTCAGCCGGGAGGACGCTCAGCGCCTGGACTACGACAACGCCGCTGCCTGGCGGGAGCTTCTCCGGGCGCACCGCAGCGACATCGCCTCTGCCATGAAGATACCGCCCCGGAACTTCCGTTGGTACGCCGCCTTCCACGATGAGGGGCACCACCCCCACGTCCACATGATGGCCTGGTCTGCTGTACCGGGGGAGGCATATCTCTCCCGGGAGGGTATCCGGCAGATCAAATCCCAGCTGACGAATCACATCTTCCGGCAGGAGATGCTGGAGACCTATGAGCGGAAATCCCAGTCACGGGACGAGTTGGTGCGGGAGGCCCGGAGGTCTCTGTCGGAGCTGGTCCGCCGGATGGAAACCGGCATCGCGGTCCACCCCGAGGTGGAGCGCCTCATCTCCGACCTGGCCGAACAGCTTCCCACCGGTGGCAAGCTCTCCTACGGCTACCTCCCGAAAAAACAGAAGGGGCTCGTGGATGAGATCGTGGACGAGATGGAACGGCTCGACGCAGTGCATGAGGCCTACGAAAAATGGTGCGCGCTCCAGTGGCAGGTGGAAAGCTACTACCACGACAGGCTGAGGGAGAAAAAGAAGTTCTCTGAGCAGAAGGAGTTTCGCTCGATCAAGAACGCGGTGATCCGGGTGGCGGCACAGATACGGAGGGGCACGGTCACCTTCGAGGACCGGGGCCTGCTCCGGGAGGACGAAGTGGAGGAACGGCAGTATAACTATGACCTGAGCCGCCTCCGGGACGTAGCCCTGGACGAATCCCTCCCCATTGAGCAGCGGGACGCCGCCGTACAGGAGCTGACCCGTTACGCGGACACGGGCGACCCCTGGGCGCAGCTCTATGTGGGCAGGCTCTACCGGGACGGGGGCATCCTCCTCCCGGATGCGGAGCTGGCCGCGAGCTATTTCCGTGACGCCGCCGACCGGGGGCTTGCCTCCGCCCAGTATGCCTTGGGCAAGCTATTGCTGGAGGATGAGGAACTGAGGGACCCGGAGGAGGGACTGCGGCGGCTGGAACAGGCGGCGGAAAACGGCAGCAGCTATGCCGCCTACCGCCTGGGGAAGGAATACCTGACCGGCAGAAACACAAAGCGTGACCCGGACCGGGCGACGGACCGGTTCAAACAGGCAGCCGATGCCGGGAACCGATGGGCTCAGTACATGCTGGGCAAGCTCTGCCTCATGGAAAACAGAGAGCAAGCCCGACATTACTTCACCCAGGCCGCGGAGCAGGGTCACCCCTACGCCCGGTACTTCCTGGACCGGATGGAGGAGCGTAAGCCTCCCTCCGTCCTGCTGGCGGCCATCAGGCTCATGTACCACATGGGCAGGATCTTCCGGGACAACACACCTCTGCTTCCGGGAAACCGGGCTATACGGATGGACCGGAAGCGGTTCCAGGAGCTGGTGGAACAGAAGGGGTACCAGGCGGCATTGAACCACGCCCATGAGGTTGAGGAGGACGGCGGCCAAACCATGCGCACGTCCTGGTGAGGGGGACGGGTTTTCCTCCCACAGCCTAATTAAATGAAATGAAGATAAAAACCTCCCGGAAGGGAGGCGGAAAGGACGATATGGAGAGAACGCATTATAAGAGTTTCGACGACCTGCCCCTGATGCTCTCGGTGCCGGAGATGGCCGGGGTGCTGGGGATCAGCAGAACAAGGGCATATGAGCTGGCAAGGGAGAAGGACTTCCCTGCTCTGACCATCGGCGCTCGCATCCTTGTCCCCAGGGACAAGCTCATTGCTTGGATCGACGCGAAAAGTGCCACAGAATAATTGTCTAGACTTTCGGCGCGGGTTGTGGTATGTGTTCGTGCTGAAAAAGCACAAGGAGGGATGGGATTGCAGAAAAAGCTGCTGACTAACGGCAACATCTTCCGGCGGACGGACGACCGCTGGGGCGGTGTGGTCTGGTACATGGACGAACAGGGGGAGCGGAAACGCAAGTCCTTCTCCGGCACTACGAAGCAGGAGGTCAAGGAGAAGACCACCGCATACATCGCCCAATTCAATGCCGACATCCAGGACTCCCAGGAGGCCGCCAAGCCCCTGCGGGAGAGCCTGGGCAGCTGGCTCCGGGTGTTCAAGTTCCCGTCCGTAGAGAACACCACCTACGACCGGCTGGAGTGGACCGCCGACCATCTGATCTATCCCCTGCTGGGAGACAAGCCCGTGGGGGATATCAAGGCTGCAGATGTCAAGGCCATGCTCAACCACTGGATGGACAGGGGTTACACCTATAACACGGTCAAGAAAGCCCACGACATCCTCACCGACTACTTCCGCAATCTCCAGCAGGAGGAACACAGCATGAAGAATCCCATGCAAAACGTCCCCATGATCAAGAAGGCCAATTTCCTGGCCTCTCAGGGCAAGCCTGACCTCCCCGCCTGCGAAACGGTCACCATCTTCACGCCGGAGGAGATCAGCGCCTTCAAGGCGGAGGCCGTCCGCACCTGGGGGACCGGGAAGCGCATTTACCACCAGTCCGCCGCCTACATCCTCATGCTGAACACGGGACTGCGCACTGGGGAGGCCCTGGCCCTGCTGAACAGCGACGTGAACCTGGAGAACCGGATCCTCCACGTCCGCCAGGGGGTAAAGCAGGTGCGAAAGCGGGAAGGGGCGGAGCCGGTAAAGGGGACGGTCACCCAGGTCGGGAAGCCGAAGACAAAGACCAGCCAGCGGGACGTGCCCCTGAACGATGCGGCCATCGCCGCCATCCGGGAGCTGCGGGAGGAAGCCTACTTCGGAGAGGACACCCCCCTGATCCCGGACGAGAACGGCAACTACACCAATCCGCTGAACTTCCGAAAACGGTACTACCGCATCCTGGAGGCGGCGGGCCTGGAACAGCGGGGTCTGCACACCCTCCGGCACACCTTCGCTTCGACCTTGGTAAATGGCATCCGGCAGGAGGACGGGACCCTGAAATCCCTAACACCCCGGCAGGTGGCAGACCTCCTGGGCCACGCCACCTCGGAGATCACGGAGCTGTACTACGTGAAGAAGGACACCGCCAGACTGAGCGGGATCACCAACGGGTTTGAGCTGTAAAGCAAAACGAACCGTGTCGGCTATCGTCCGGCACGGTTCAAATGATTTCCTGTTCCAGCTTATCAAATTCCGGCGTAGAGAAGAACTCACCCAGAGTTATTTCAAATCCATCACACAGTTTCTTGATCGTGACCGTGCCGGGATTCTTGCTCTCCCCATTGAGAATACTCTTGATCGTCGCCTGCGGCACAGCGGAAATGTTGCTCAGTCCGTTCGGTGTAATGCCGCGCTCCTTGCAGAGCTGTATGATACGGGCCGCAATGGCCTCACGGGTATTCATCATGCGACCCCCTCCAAGTGATTTGTCACTATGATAAATCATTTGGAGTATTTGTATTAGTGATACTTCACTATCCGAGCATTGTATGGTAGTATAGTGATATATCACTTGCAGAGGGGTCAGATGCTCTTGTCGATCTGCTTCTTCATCGGCCACCGGGACGCCCCGGAAAGCTTACGCCCACTGCTGTCCGAGGCTGTAGAGCGCCACATTACGCAATATGGTGTGTCGGAATACATCGTCGGCCATTACGGACACTTTGACGCAATGGCGGCACGGGCCGTCCGGGAAGCGAAACGGCGGCACCCGGAGGTTACGCTGACGCTGCTGATTCCGTATTACCCGTTCTGGGGGCTCCCGCAGCTGACAAAAGACTACGACGCCACGTTTTACCCACCGGGCCTGGAAACCGTACCGAAACCCTTTGCCATTGTCCGGGCAAATGAGTATGTCATACAGACCTGCGATTATCTGATCTGTTACGACCGGGGTCAGATCGGCAAGACCCGCGACTACGTGGCGCTTGCCCGAAAGAGGGAACAGAAAGGGCTGATACGCATTGAAAATCTCGCAGAAAGGATGTAAGCGATTTGCTGTTGCGGCAGTTATGCTCGCGCTGCTGTTCTGCGCCGCCTGCGGGGAGCAGGCACAGACCCCGGCGCCACCGGAACGGGATTACAAGGCAGAAGCCGAAGCTGTCGCCGCAGCCTGCGCAGCAAAGGAGGATTGCTTCCTGTGCGGAACGGGTGCGGCACATTCCGTATATTTCGGGCAGAACAACGTCGGCCTCATCAGCCTGAACACCTTTGCGTATCTCCCCGTTGAGATCAATCGTTATGACCGCATGAGCGGAAAACTGATTGAGGAAAACACCGGCACAATACAAATACGGACGCTCCGAAACGGCGACGCGGGGCTTTTGGCCTCGCTCATGCTGGATTCGGACAGAGGCATCGGGGACCTAAACATAACGCCCGGGGAGGACGGTACTTTGAACCTTGCCGAAACCGCCCGCTTTCTGTGCGCCGACTGCCTGACTGAGCTGGCTTCGCAGCTTCACGGCAGCGTCTGCGGCTACGGCATCGTCAATTTCAGCACAGGCAGGCTGTACGCCTTCCGTGACAGCATCGTTGGGTTCGGCGCAGGAGATTATTACGTGCATTGCGACTTTGACAGGTCTGAAGGAAAGGCCCGCATCCTCGTCATCTTTTGCCCTCTGCGATACGAAAACGAAGCATGAAGAAAACCGTACAGACGAGCGGTAAGGGGTGCAAAATCTTCCGCGCATAAGACAAAGAAAAGGCCGCCATCGCTGGAATCAGCGGTGGCGGCGGTGCTCTCTGATGCTCTTTTGATGCTGTAGCGGTTCAAAAAGGGTGGATTGAAGCGGAAAAAACGGATTTTATGCAGCTATATCCGCAGATTATCCGGCATATTATGCAAAGCGGATTTCCGAAACTCGCAACTCTTCAAGCCGCAAAACAGGCAAAAAGTCCCGAAATCAGGCGATTTCGGGACTTTCCGCGATGGCAGGGGCAGAAGGACTTGAACCCTCGGCACTCGGTTTTGGAGACCGATGCTCTACCAACTGAGCTATACCCCT
>JBGUZS010000132.1:0-2962 GCA_045223835.1 Oscillospiraceae bacterium
GAATATGCGGAAGTGCTGGAACAGGTAGACAGGCACGTTTGAGGTGCGTGTGCCGATTGGCGTGTGGGTTCAAGTCCCATCTTCCGCACCATGTTTACCCGACCCGGCCCATATGCGCGAGTGGTGGAATTGGCAGACTCGCTAGATTCAGGTTCTAGTGTGCACTACGCACGTGCGGGTTCAAGTCCCGCCTCGCGCACCAACGAAAAAAGACAACCCTTCATCAGGGTTGTCTTTTTTCGTTGGTGAACGATGTGTTCCGCTGGCACGGAACGTGATGTTTGCCATGCAAGTGATGTGCCCTTCGGGCGTGATGTGCGCTTCGCGCGTGGGCGGAACACATCACATCGCTTTGCAGCAAAGCCGCAAAACATTACGGTGAGTGAGCGAACCACATCACCATGCCGGAGGCATAAGAAGTGTGTAATTCATACGATTCTCCTCTGTTTTCTGGCTGTTGTGGTGACTCCATTCTACACGAGTTTCGTATGAACTTCTTTATTTTCTTGAAATGTTGCACTTGATAGTATAATTCACCACCCTTCCAAAAGCCCAATATACATGTACGCCGTTGTCCTGCTGATATCGCATACCCTCGCCAATTCGCTGACATTCAAATTTCCTGCCTTGTAAGCAGGATAATGTCGCAGAAACGCGGCGGGAATGTCCTCTTTCGCTGACTGCGGCCTGCCGATGCGCCGCCCCTTTGCTCTGGCGTTTTCGACCCTGACCGGCACAATTCCATACCGCTATGCCCCGTGGAAGCCCGGCTTCCGCGGGGCTTCCTGCAGCCAAGGGATGCCCCGGGAGGTTTCCACCCCCCTGAAACAAGCAGTTGTAATCCGAAAGAAAACCTTTTATAATAACTTCAGGAAATCAATATAAATAAAAAGGAGGCCGAAAAATGGGAACCTGGCATGAGTACCTGAAAACCAAAGGCAATCCCCCCGAGTGGCCCTATCCCATCAAGTTCGGGGAGGAGACCGAGCTGGAAGCCGACGTCTGCATCCTGGGCGGCGGCATCGCCGGCTGCTGGGCAGCCATCAGTGCAGCCCGGACCGGGGCGAAGGTCATCCTGATGGAGAAGGGCGACGTGCGGCGCAGCGGCGCAGGAGGCCCCGGCTGCGACCACTGGTGCAACGTCCCCGGCAACCCCTGCTCCCGGGTGGACCCGGATACCTGGGCCATCGAGGAGATGAAGGCGGGAGGGGATTTCTCCAACGGCATCGGCATCCAGATCCAGTGCCGGGAGGACTGGGACACCCTCCAGGAGATGGAGCAGATGGGCGGCAAGATCCGGGACGACAAGGATGAATTCCTGGGCGTGGAAGGCCGGGATGAGAAGACGAAGCTCATGTTCTCCCCCCGGTACAGCGCCGGAGCCGGCCTGGGCCTGCCCGAGGGCTACGGCAAGCCGAACTTCAACCCCCCGGAGAAGCGGAACAACATGGTCATCCGCATCTGGGGCAGCACCTTCAAGCCCGCCCTGAAGAAGGAATGCCTGCGCCTGGGGGTGACCGTCCTGGACCGGGTCATGGCCACCAGCCTGCTGAATGAAAACGGCAAGCAGGGCAGCCGGATCGTGGGGGCCACGGGGCTGAACAGCCGCACCGGCGAATTCGTCATCGTGAAGGCCAAGGCCGTCATCATCTCCGCCGGAGGCTCCGGCAACCCGTGGTTCATGGATATGGAGCATGGCGGCTATTCCTCCATGTATTCCCGGACGGACAGCAGCGATGGAACCGCCATGGCCTGGCGTGCCGGGGCGCGGCTCACCATGATGGAGGCCAGCTCTCCCTACCGCATCGCCACCGGCCTGAAGCACAAATGGTATACCGGCGGCGGCGACGCCAGCTATGAGAATATTCCCGTTGTGGATTCCAACGGGAAGGTCCTGCCCTATGCCACCCAGGGCTGGGCGGACGGCGGCGCCATGTTCTCCGATGGGCCCAAGATGCGGGCCGGGATCCAGAGCGGCGAGTATGAGCTGCCCTTCTATGCGGACTTTGCCGGCACCCCGGAGAAGGAGGCCAACGCCACCTGGAATCTGATGCTCAACGAGGAATCCACCACCAAGATCATCGTAAAGACCATGACCGAGGGCGGCTTCGATTACAAGCGGGACCAGATCATGAACTACAATATGATGGAGTTCGGCGGCTCCCCGCAGTACCGGGAGCCCGGCCGAGGCGGCCTGATGGTGGACTGGGACCTGAAGACCAATCTGGACGGCCTCTATGCCGCGGGCACCGCCACCTTCCAGCCCGGGGATCACAGCTATGCCGCCGCCACCGGCCGGTATGCCGGACGGAAGGCAGCCGCCTATGCCAAGGGCGTCGAGGCGGGCAAGGTCTGCCGGGACCAGATCGACGCGGAGAAGGAGCGGGTGCTGGCTCCCACCAAACGGGACGGCGGCATCGAATGGAAGGAGCTGCATAACGGCCTGAGCCGGGCCATGCAATACTATGTGGGCGAGTTCAAGAGCGAGCGGACCCTGGACCTGGCCCTGGAGGAGATCGAGCGGATCGAAAAGTATGCCGTTCCTCAGCTCTACGCCCTGGATCCCCATAAGCTCATGCGCTCCCTGGAGGACCTGAGCCTCATCGAGCATGCCAAGATCATGATCCGGGCCATGAAGGAGCGGAAGCTCTCCAATCCCAAGCTGAGCCTCAGCCGGGTGGACTATCCGGAGAGCAACGAGGAAGAAATGAAGTACTACCTGGCCCTGAAACAGGTGGACGGAAAGCCGGTATTCGAGCGCATCCCCCTCCGGTACTGGGGCAACATGAAGGAAGAGTACGAGGCCCATAACCCGGATTACACCGGCGTATACAAGCCGGAAGCCTGAGAGAAGGAGGAGAAGAAGATGGCGGAAAAGGTTTTTGCGATCCCCAATGTGCAGACCCCCAGCGTGCCCGTGCGCATCGACCCCAATAAGTGCATCGGCTGCAATACCTGCGTG
>JBGUZS010000133.1:0-4630 GCA_045223835.1 Oscillospiraceae bacterium
GAAAATGGAACGAAAACGGGAAGGAAGATAGCGCGAAAGAAACCCAGGAGGGGTGTCTTTCGCGTTCAATCAGAAGTTTTTCGAACAGTTTCTACCGTATTTCCTGTTCGAAAAACTTGCTTCAGCGGGGCGACAAGACTTTGTCGACACGCTGACCGGGGGACGGCGCTGCCGTCCCCCGGTGTATTCCCATGCCGTTATGCTGCTCAGTCTCCCAGGGCCCACTCGAACACCAGATCCTCCCCGGATTCGGACTGGTCTTCATGCCAGGTGAAGCTGAGGCCCTCGTCGAAGACGATGGTGCCGGTGCCGTTGTCATACACCACGTCTTCCTTGACCACTTCGCCGTTGCTGTCGACGGTGATGTATTCCTTGATGCAGTCGGTATAGCGGATCGTCAGGGTCTCCAGATCCAGCACGCCCTCGATGACCCACTCGGCGTATTCGCTGACGCTGCCGCTCCAGGTGATGGTGATCAGCGCGGAATCGCTCCCGCTGCAGGCCACGCGAGCCCTCGCCCGCTGGGCCTTCTCGCAGCGGTAATCGCCGATCCAGTTCATCACGGGGTTCTGACCGTTCTCCTCGGGAGGAACGATCTCCACCCACTCAAAGGTGAAATCTTCATCCCCATACTCGGACTGATCCTCGTGCCAGGTGAAGCTGGTGCCTTCGCTGAACCGGATGGTGCCGGTGCCGTCCTCATAGATCACGTCTTCGCTGACGAGCCCGTTTTCATCCCAAACCTGGTTTTTCTTGACGGCGCCGGTGTAGCTGACGGTCAGGGTATCCAGATCCAGCTTGCCCACGATCTCCCATACGGCGTGCTCCGCATTGCTGGTGCGCCAGTCGATCTCGATGCGGGCGGAATCGGTCCCCTCGCAGGTCACCGTTGCAGTCGCTGCGCCGTATACGTACGTGCCGATCCAGTTCATCACCGGGTTCTGGCCGTCCTCTTCCTCGGGAGGAACGGTCTCCGCCCACTCAAATGTGAGATCCCGGCCGTTTTCGGACTGATCCTCATGCCAGACGAAGCTCAGGCCTTCGCCGAAGACGATGGTGCCGGTGCCGTTTTCATACTCCGTGACCTCGTCCGTGATCATGCCGTCCGCATTGTAGGTGACATTGGTCTTGATGCAGTCGGTATAGCTGACGGTCAGGGTATCCAGGTCCAGCTCGCCCACGATGACCCATTGCGCATACTCCCAGCCGCTGTTTCTCCAGGTGATATGAATGATGGCCTCGTTCCCTTCGCCGCACTCAACCACCGCCCTGGCTCCGTCTGCTTCAGGGCACCCGTACTGCCCGACCCAATTCATCACGGGGTTCTGGGTGTCCTCCTCGTCCCCCTGGGTCGGGAGATATTCAAACACCATATCCTGCCCGGACTCAGATTGGTCCTCATGCCAGGTGAAGGTCCCGTCCTCGTTGAAGACGATGGTGCCGGTGCCGTCCTCGTACGCCACCTCTTCCTTCTCGATTTCGCCCTGATCGTTCCAGGTTACAAAGGTCTTAACGGCGCCGGAATAGCTGATGGTCAGGGTTTCCGAATCCAGCTCGCCCACGATGACCCACTCGGCAGAGTCCCAGGCGCTGCCGCCCCAGTGGATATGGATGATGGCGCTGCTCCCCTCGCCGCATTCCACCATCGCACTTGCCCGATCACTCTGGTATTTCCCCACAAAGTTCATCACGGGGTTCTGGCCGTCCTCTTCCCCACTGCCGCCGGACATGGCCGCGTGGTACTGCTCCAGGGTGAACACGCCCTCGTCCAGGAGCTTCTCGCCCAGGAAGCGGCCCTCACCCTTCAGGTACGCCCCCAGGGCGGCATAGCTGATCTTCACCACATCGCCCCGGTCAAAGGGAGTATTGGTGCCGTACTCTCCCTTGGTGATGTTCAGCCGGTCGGTGAGCTCCCAGGCGGCATCCCACTTGAAGTCGCCGTCTTCCGCGCTGCTGTACCCCAGGGCCCGGAGGGCGAAGGTGAGGTACTGGGTCGCGGTGATGGGATCGGTCCCGCTGAAGGTGGTATCCCCGGTGCCCTTGGTCAGGCCGTTGGCATAGGCATAGCCCACGTAGGGCTTGGCCCAGTCCGCCACGTCGATGAAGGGGGTTTCCCAGGTCCCGGCGTTGGCCTCCTCCTCCTTGCCCAGGAGCCGGACCAGCATGGTCACCGCCTCCATGCGGTTGGGCGCCCGGTCCAGATCGTAAACGGGCTTGCCCTCCCCATCCGTGCCGGTGCCCTTGAACAGGCCCAGGGCATAGAGCACGTCGGCGGCGGCGGTTTCCTCCGCATCCGCAGCGAAAGCGACGGACGTCAGAGCGAAAACCAGGACGACCGCCAGCAGGATCGCGATCAGTTTCTTCATGACTACTACTCCTTTTTTTCTGAAATCCGGAAAAACTCGCTGCCCTCATTATATCCCCGTCATGCCGCTTTTTCCACCCTTTTTTCCCAGCCCCTCCGGCGATTGCCCCCGGCAGCCGGGAAGGGCGGTTTTTGTCAAGGGAGTATTGCAAATACGTTTTCTAACGTGTTATAATTTGCTAACAATTATCGAAATGAGGAGGCTGGGCAATGGGAACATGGCATGAATACCTGCTGGCCGAGGGCAATCCTCCGGAATGGCCCTATCCCATCAAATTCGGCGAGGAAACGGAGTATGAGGCGGACGTCTGCGTCCTGGGCGGCGGCATCGCCGGCTGCTGGGCGGCCATCAGCGCGGCCCGGAACGGGGCAAAGGTCGTCCTGCTGGAGAAGGGCGACGTGCGGCGCAGCGGCGCGGGAGGCCCCGGCTGCGATCATTGGTGCAACGTCCCCGGCAACCCCTGCTCCGCGGTGCCGCCGGATGAATGGGCCATCGAGGAGATGAACGCGGGCGGCAATTACTCCAACGGCATCGGCATCCAGATCCAGTGCCGGGAGGACTGGGACACCCTCCTGGAGATGGAGCAGATGGGCGGCAAGATCCGGGACGACGACGACAATTTCCTGGGGGTGGAAGGCCGGGATGAGAAGACGAAGCTCATGTTCTCCCCCCGGTACAGCTGGGGGGCCGGCCTGGGCATGCCCAAGGGCTGGGGCACCCCGGATTTCGTTCCCCCCACCAAGCGGAACAATATGGTCATCCGCATCTGGGGCAGCACCTTCAAGCCCGCCCTGAAGAAGGAATGCAAGCGCCTGGGGGTGACCATCCTGGACCGGGTCATGGCCACCAGTCTGCTGAATGAGAACGGCAAGATCGGCGGCCGCATCGTGGGGGCCACGGGGCTGAACACCCGCACTGGCGAGTTCGTCATCGTGAAGGCCAAGGCCGTCATCATGTCCGCCGGCGGCTCCGGCCAGATGTGGCACGTGGATATGGAGCACGGCGGCTTCACCAACATGTATCCCCGCACCTGGAGCGGGGACAGCACCGCCATGGCCTGGCGGGCGGGCGCCACCCTCACCATGATGGAGGGCACCAGCGTCAACCGCATGAGCGGCCAGCGGCACAAGTGGTACACCGGCGGCGGCGACGCCAGCTATGAGAACATCCACCTGGTGGACTCCAACAACACGGTCCTGCCCGCCGCCACCCAGGGCTGGGCGGACGGGGGCTCCATGATGTCCGACCAGCGGAAGCTCCAGGCGGGCATCCGCAGCGGGGAATACGAGCTGCCCTTCTACTCCGACTTTGCGGGCACCCCGGCCAAGGAGGCCAACGCCACCTGGAACCTGATGCTCGCGGAGGAATCCACCACCAAGATCATGGTGAAGACCATGACCGAGGCGGGCTTCGACTATACGAAGGACCAGGTCATGAGCTACTCCAACCTGGAGTTCGGCGGCTCCCAGGCCTACCGGGAGGCCAACCGGGGCGCGGGCCTGATGATCGACTGGAATCTGAAGACCAATCTGGACGGCCTCTATGCCGCGGGCACCGCCACCTTCAACCCCGGGGACCACAGCTTCGCCGCCTCCACCGGCCGGTACGCCGGGAGGAAGGCCGCCGCCTATGCCAGGGGCGCCGACCCGGGGAAGGTCTGCCGGGATCAGATCGACGCGGAGAAGGAGCGGGTGCTGGCCCCCACCAGGCGGAAGGGCGGCATCGAATGGAAGGAGCTCATGAACGGCCTCAGCCGGGCCCTCCAGTACTTCGCCGGGGAATACCGCAGCGAGCGGACCCTGGACCTGGCCCTGGAGGAGATCGGCCGGATCGAGAAATACGCGGTTCCCCAGCTCTACGCCCTGGATCCCCATAAGCTCATGCGCTCCCTGGAGGACCTGAGCCTCATCGAGGACGCCAAGATCGTCGTCAACGCCATGAAGGAACGGCGGATGACCAATATGCGCCTGGGGGTCTCCCGGATCGACTATCCCGAGGATGATCCCGAGGATGCCAAGTTCTACCTCACCCTCACCAACGTGGACGGCAAGATCAAGTTCGACCGGGTGCCCATCCGGTACTGGGGCAACATGAAGGAAGAATATGAGGCCCATAACCCGGATTACGCCGGCGTATACAAGCCGGAAGCCTGAGAGGAGGAGAAGAAGATGGTGGATAAGGTTTTTGCGATCCCCAATGTGCAGACCCCCAGCGTGCCCGTGCGCATCGACCCCAATAAGTGCATCGGCTGCAATACCTGCGTG
>JBGUZS010000134.1:0-3374 GCA_045223835.1 Oscillospiraceae bacterium
GGCGGAGCGCAACCTCTCCTGCATCTTCATCACCCATGACCTGGGCGTCGTGGCCAACATGGCGGACCGGGTGGCGGTGATGTACGCGGGGAAGATCGTGGAATACGGCACGGCGGACGAGATCTTCTATGACCCCCGCCACCCCTATACCTGGGCGCTCCTCTCCAGCATCCCGGATGTGGACAGCAAGGAAAAGCTGGAGGCCATCCCCGGCACCCCGCCCAATATGATCTACCCGCCCAAGGGGGACGCCTTCGCCAACCGGAGCCGGTATGCCATGAATATCGACTACCGGGAGCAGCCGCCCTTCTATAAGGTGAGCGATACCCACTATGCCGCCACCTGGCTTCTGGATCCCCGGGCGCCCGAGGTGGAGATGCCCAGGATCGTAAAGGAGCGTATCCGCATTTCTTTGGAGGAGGACAGCCATGAGCAGGAGAAATGATCTCGATCTGCCGATCGACGCCTCCGAGGAGAACAACAGCGAGCTCCCCGTCATGAAGGAAGCCAAGGAGGACCGGGAGCGGCAGTACTACCTCCGGGACGACCATGAGGATGTTTCCGCCGATCCGGGGACGGAGGCGGGAGCCGACGCCGAGTTCAACCGGCTGTACAAGGTCAATTCCGGCGTAAAGCAGAAGCCGGAGCTGCGGGAGCAGGGGATCCTCCTGTCCGTGCGGCATTTGAAGCAGTTCTTCTTCTTCGGCAAGGGGGTCAATCGCCAGAAGCTGAAGGCGGTGTCCAACGTCTCCTTCGACCTGCGGGAAGGGGAGTGCCTGGGCATCGTGGGGGAGAGCGGCTGCGGCAAAACCACCACCGGCCGCTGCATCCTGCGCCTATATGATATTACCAGCGGCGCGATCTATTACCGGGGCGTGCGCATCAGCGCGGGCAGCCGGTGGAACAAAAAGGAGATCAAATGGTCCCGCATCCGGGCAAACGAGCGGATCGAGGAGCTGAAGAAGCAGGGCGGCCATGAGGCGGAGATCCAGGCCCTCCAGGACCGGGTCGCCCGGATCCATGCCCAGCAGAAGGAAAAGATCCGTCAGATCAAGTACGATAACGACCATGTGAGCCAGAAGCTCATGAACGAGATCCAGATGATCTTCCAGGATCCCATCGACTCCCTGGATCCCCGCATGACCGTGGAGGACATCATCCAGGAGGGCCTAAAGATCCAGGGCTTCCGGAACAAGGCGGAAAACCACGAGCGGGTGGTGGAGATGCTGAAGACCGTGGGCCTGGTGGAGGAGCATGCCTCCCGGTACCCCCATGAGTTCTCCGGCGGCCAGCGGCAGCGCATCGGCATTGCCCGGGCCCTGATCATGAATCCCAAGCTCCTGATCTGTGACGAGCCCATCTCCGCCCTGGACGTATCCATCCGGGCGCAGATCATCAACCTGCTGAACGACCTGAAGAAGAACCTGAACCTGTCCATCATCTTCATCGCCCATGACCTCTCCGTGGTCAAGTATTTCTGCGATACTATCGTGGTCATGTATTTCGGCAAGGTGGTGGAGAAGGCGAGCTCGGATGAGCTCTTCGCCCATCCCCTGCACCCCTATACCCGGGCCCTGCTCTCCGCCATCCCCAAGCCCAATCCCCGGTCGGAGCGGAAGCGGAAGCGCATCCTCTATGACCCCGCCACGGAGCATGATTACGGCAATGGGGACGAGCCCGCTTTCCATGAGGTGTGCGACGGCCATTTCGTCTACTGCAACGAGGCGGAGCTGCAGAAGTACCGGGCAGAGCTGGAAGGCTGAGCCGATCCCATGAGACGGCTGTTCCTCCATTCGCCTAAGGCTTATGTCCTCGCCCTGGTCCTGGGGGCGGCCCTCGCCGCCCTGAACCTCTGGTCCCGGGGCGGCGGGCTCCTTTTCCGATGGGCGGACGCCCTGAGCACGGCGGGGGCGGTGCTGGTCCTCCTGGGGCTTCTGGGGCTTGTGGCCCGGCTGGGCGCCTTCGATACCGTGGGCTACGGCATCAGCAAGATCTGGCGGCCCAGGTACAGGGACCTGGTGGAGTACACCCAAGCCAAGGGGGAGAAGCGGAGCCGGGAGCCGCTGGGCTTCATGCCCTTTATCCTCGTGGGCGCTTTGTTCCTCCTCGCCGGGATCCTCCTGCGGAGCCTGATGGGATAAGCATAGGAATTCGGACACGCTGCTTTTTTTGAAGCAGCGTGTCCTTTTTCTTCAGATGTTCCCGGTCACCGTGACCACGGTCTGGCCGGGGGTGATGGTCCAGACGCCGTTCTCGTCCTGGGCGTATTCCGCCGCCGGTACGGTGATGGCCCCCGGCAGGGAGGCAAAGAGCCCTGTGCCTTCCTCATAGGTGTAATCCGTCCCCAGGGTCAAGGGCACGCCGTCCCGGGAGGCCCGGAGCCCGGAGAGGGCGGGCCGGAACAGGTCCTCCAGCACCACGGCCTCCGCCGCGGCGGCGGGGACGCTGCCCAGGTTCTCGATGGTGAAGGTGTAGGTGATCTCTCCCGGCAGCCGGGCCTCCTCCATCGCCAGGCCCTTGGTGATCCTCAGGTCGGCCGCCTCCTCCGGGGTGACGGAAGCGGAGGCGGTCACGGGGACGGGGAGGCCCCCGACCTCGGCTGTGTTGATGATCTCCCGGCCCTGGGCCAGGGGGGCGAAATCCGTTGCCCGGGCTGCATAGGCCAGGATGACCGTGCCTCCGGCGGGGACCGTGATCCCGCTGATCACCAGAGGCGGGCCGGGGGCAGCCGCAGGCGCCGCCTGGGGCAGTCCGTTCACCAGCAGCTGCAGGGAATCCAGCATATAGGCCAGGGGATACAGGGTCTCCTCCCCGAAGACGTAGCCACCCAGATCGTCCGTCAGGGTAAGGCCGGTGAGCTCCGTCTCCCCGGGATTCACCAGGGAAAGCAGGTAGGTCACCGTTCCCCCGGGAACATAAACCCCGTTCACCGGCGTCTTGGTCAGGACCAGGGCGTCCGGCAGGGTCCCGGTGACGGTGTTGGAAGTGACGGTAACGCCGCCGTAGCGCAGCGTCGCATAGTTCGTAAAGCTTGCCATTTGGGCAACACACCCTTGCTTGCATACTGGAGCGGAAGCGCTCCGATACAGTGTATGCGCCGCCGGGCGGCGGGGTGCCGGAGGCGGGGGAGGGAGACCGGCGTCCCGGGAGGGGACGGCGCCGATCTCGGGGCGAAAAGCGGACGAAATGGAACGGGGACCTCCGGCATATCCGGAGGTCCCCGCCCGCTGGAAGCAAAGGAGAGAAAGGGGTAAACGGAGGAAAACCGGGGGAGCGGAAACGGTCATCGTTCCAGGGAAAGCACCCCGTCCTTCACCCGGTAGACCCTGTCCGCCAGCTCCGCCACCTCCGGATCATGGGTCACCACGATGACG
>JBGUZS010000135.1:0-36993 GCA_045223835.1 Oscillospiraceae bacterium
GCGGTGGATTTGCCTGTGCCTCCCTTGCCGGAAGCCACCAGGATTACCTTGCCCATAAGCGGAAACCTCCTGTCCATGCGTAGGATACGTCATTATACGCCCGGGATCAAGATTGCACAAGATGCGGAAAAACGCTGCGGAGGATCAGGGGAGAAGCTGGCCTTCGGGGACGGGGGTGGGTTCCGTCTGCCGATGGAAGTACCAATCGAAGATATCCCTGGCCACTTCAGCCAGATAGTAGCCGTTGGCGCCGTTTTCCACCACCACCGCCAGAGCAATCTCAGGGTTATCCCGCGGGGCGAAGGCGATAAAGACGGCGTTATTCACCTCATCCAGATTCACCTGGGCGGTGCCGGTCTTGGAGCAGACGGGAATATCATAGTTCCGGAATACATAGGAAGCGGAGCCGTAACGGGAGGCCATGAGCATTCCCTCCTTGATTTCCCGGTAAAGGGCCGCGTCGGCGCCGACCTCGCTGAGGATCTCCGGTGCAACCGTTTCCAGAATGGTTCCGTTATCGGGAGACATAACGGAGTGGAGGATATGCACGCCATATCGCTTGCCGTCTGCCGCAATGGTCGCCGCGTAGGAGGCCAGCTGCAGGGGAGTGAACAGATGGTAGGACTGTCCGATGGAAGCCTGAAGCGTATCCCCCACATACCAGGACTCCCCGATCTGGTTTTCCTTATATTCCTTGGATGCCAGGGAGCCCTTCTCTTCGTAAAGCTCGATCCCCGTAGCCTGGCCGAGACCGTAATTCGCGGCATACCGATCCAGCACGTCGATCCCGAGTGTACGGCCGACCACATAGAAGAAATAGTTGCAGGAGACCTGCAGCGCTTCGCGGACGTTGATGGTGCCATGGGATCCGGGATAGACCCAGCAGGTATAGGTATACCCCTCGTATTCATCGATGATGCCCCTGTCATAGATCTTGGTGTCCGGGGTTATGGCGCCCTCCCGGAGCCCGGCAGTGGCGGTGACTACCTTGAAAGTAGAACCCGGCGCATATGTGCCCTGCAGGGCACGGTTGAACAGGGGCGAGGAGGGATCGGAAATGAGCTGGGCATAATCCCGTGAATAATTGGACAGGTCAAAAGTGGGATAGGAAGCGGAGGCGAGGAGATCTCCGGTGCCCACTTGGATCAGAACAGCCGCTCCGCTTTTTGCCAACTGGACCTCTTCCCCCGGTCTGGCGTCACGGATCCGGTTGCGGTTGATCTTTTCGATCTCCGCGGAAAGCGCGTCTTCCACCACCTGCTGGCAGTTGAGGTCGATGGTCAGACAGACGTTGTTGCCCGCCTTGGGTTCCTCCTGATAATAACTATCGATGATCTGACCATCCTCGGAGCGGACGGTAACCCGAACGCCGTTGGTTCCGTGGAGCTGGGATTCAAATGCCTTTTCCACCCCTTCCTGCCCTACGTAAGCATTATAGGGGTAGCCCTGTTCCAGGTAATAATCTTTTTCGTCCGCCGTGATCGGCCCGATGCGGCCCAGGAGGTGGGCGGCATAGGCGGTGTTGTATTGCCGGGCAGAGTTGGTGACGATATTCACCCCGGGGTACGTGCGCTCAGAGATGGCGGAGATCAAATTGGTATCCAGGTCGGAAGAAAAAATATACATGCCGCCGTCGAACAGCTCTCGCCGCTCCAGCTCCCAGCGAACCCCCGCGGCAGTGCGTGCCTGGACGGGAGTATAGGAATCGGGGATGGCGTAGTGCCGGCGCATCCAGGTGAGAAGATCCGCGGCGGAAGTGTCTTCCTCCAGCTCGAAGTGGTCCAGGTACTGCTGAAACGCCGCCTGACCATCCTGCAGGTAGGCGAAGGGGGTTTCCCGGGAGATGGGCATGGTATCCGTATACGCGTATCCGGCTGCCTGGACCAGCTGGATGAGGCCCAGGATCGCTCCGTTGGGATCATCCCCTTCCACCAGCCGCTTGCGCTCGATGGTCACATCCATGCTGACCCGGTTGCTCACCAGGACGCGGCCGTACCGGTCGAGGATCTCGCCCCGGGCTGCGGACACCGTCTCCGTGCTGTATACCGCGTTGCGGCTTTGCGCCGCATAGTATTCGGTTTTCATCACCTGCAGATCATACAGAGCAAACAGTGCGACGCAGGCAAGGATCAAAGGCAACGCCACCAAAAGTGCGCTGCGCCCGCGAAAAATTGATGTGTTCCGTTTCATGGCGTATTACAGACAGGAGAAAGCCTGCGCTCCTTAAAACGTGGTTTTTCTGCGCGCGGCCCGGATGGGCCGCAGAGCCCACCGGACGAAAAGATATGCGGGGAGGAGGAAGGGCAGCGTTACCAGCAGCTGCTTCAGCGCCGCCGGCAGAAGCGCCCTCCAGGGGGTGGGGATCAGCATGGAAAAGAGAACTGCCTGGATACCCGTACATAAGGCCAGGCTGATCAATCCCAGCAGCAGAAAGGAAGGAAATCCCCTGGCCATCACGAATTCTCCCAGAAACCCGGAGAAGAACCCCATGACCGTCAGCAAAACGGTAAACAACAGGACGGAATCCCCCAGGGAGCTGTCGCAGACGATTCCGGAAAAAAGGCCGACGCATCCGCCCCAGATACCGCCGCCGATCAACCCTGCGGCCACAGCCAGGAGGGGAAGGGGCAGGGGGACGACGCCCCAGATACGGAAACGGGCGAGGAGGATCACCTGCAGGAGGTAGAATACCAGCAGGACCAGCGCCGTGCGCAGGCCACTGCGGAGATTCTCAGTCCGCATCGTCTTCCTCCTCGTAGCCCCGGATCACGAAAACCTGCCTCAGGGAGGCAAGCTCGACGGCGGGATCCATGATGCCGTATTCCGTGAATCCGCCCTGATCCAAGCGCAGATCCGCCACGGTGCCAATAACCAGGCCGGCAGGATATACCCCTCCGCTGCCGGTAGTCAGTACCGTGTCTCCGATGACCAGAACTCCCGCATCCTGCAGATAGGTCAGCTTAAGACGCCCCTGGGACATCAGGGCAAAGTCTCCGGCTGCAACGGCGGTGATCCCGGCTTCTTCCATTCTGGCCGCCACAGCGCTGCGAGGATCCAGAAGCGTGCGCACCGTGGAGGAGTATCTGCCGCATTCCGTTACGATGCCCACCAGATATCCGCATTCCGTGATCACACAGTCGCCTGTCTCAACGCCGTCCCGGCTGCCGCGATCGATGTTGAAGGAACTGCTCCAGCTGGAGGTGGACCAGGAGATGAGGTAGGCGTCCACCATGGCGTAGTCCATATGGGCGCGCTGGAGATTCAGCAGGGTGCGGAGGCGCTCGTTTTCCTCGTTGGCGTCCTGGCTGCGCCGCACCTCGCCCGCCATCTCCGCTATGCGCGCCTTGAGCGCGGCGTTTTCTTCCTTCAGCTGGTCGTATTCGTGCATATATCCGTAGATCGATTCCAGTCTGGCAACGCCGCTGCCAAGAACCTTCTCCAAAGGGGAAAGAGCAGCCTGCAGGAACTGAGACAGGGGGGAGGAGCCCCCCAAAAGCCTGCCGATGCCCGTAAGGAGAAGGACGAGCACCAAGAGGATCAGAACGACAATGCCTGCGGTTTTGAAAAACTTAGCCATTATTCCCCCAAAGCTGGATGCCGAAGGCAGCCAGCAGCCTTCCCAGCCCGCACATCGGCAGGCCGACTACGGTGTAGAATTCCCCTTCGATCCGTTCAACGAAAAGGGCGGCAAGATCCTGCGCGCCGTATGCCCCGGCCTTGTCCAACGGGCTTCCGGTGGCGATGTATGCGTTGATCTCCCGGTCCTCCAGGGGACGGAACCAGACGTCCGCCGCGGCGGTATCCCAAAGCTCCCTGCCATCCCGGATCATCGCCATGCCGGTATAGACCGTATGCTTCTTTCCGGAAAGGGCGTGCAGCATGGCTGAGGCTTCCGAAGCGTCCCTGGGCTTGCCCAGGATCCTGCCATCCAGGCAGACGACGGTATCCGCCCCCAGCACCAGAGCGCCTTCCGGCGCACGGGCGGCGCTGTCCCTGGCCTTGCTCAGGGCGACGCGGGCTACCGCTTCGGCAACGGGAAGCTGCAGGTCGAGGGGCGCTTCCCCGCAGGCGGGAAGAACAGTCAGGTCAAACAGGCCCAGCATCTCCAGAAGATCCCGTCTTCTTGGAGAAGCGGAGGCCAGAACCAATTCGGTTTTCTTCATAGTATCCCTTCATTTTTGCGTTGGGTACATAAGTATTGAGACCCAGATACCGCTCGGCTATGGAGAAGCATTCCCTGGCGTTTTCCGTGGTGAATGCCAGATGGAGACAGCGGACGCCGAGGGTTTTCAGTTCTTTGAGCCGGTCCCCGAGGAAGAGCTTGTCCGCGCTGAAAAGGATGCTTCGGCAGCCGCCGGTGCGCTGGACCGGGTACAACCGTCCGGCCTTGTCCAGAAGCCCGCAGGCCTTATGGCAGTCGCAGCTGCCGCCGGCGGCCTTGATGAGGCAGGTCTCCGAGCTGAGCAGGGGGACCCGGCCATAGGCATAGAGCTCGGTATCCAGACACTTGGAAAGCTGCCTCAGCTGACCGAAGCTCAGTTCCGGCGAAAGGGTGGCGGAGCTTGCGCCGCCGTCCTGCAGCACCCGCAGAGCCCAGTCGTTGCTTACGGCAAGACCGATGCCGCAATGTATCCGAAATCCCAGGATCCTGGCCGGTCCCAGCTGGCTGAGGGAATGGATCTGCACATCCTCGATATGCAGCTGCTTCAGGGTGCTGAGGCTGCGATAGGTATCCACTGCATCCGCGTCCGGCACCAGAGGCGGAAGGACCGCGCAGATACGGGTATGTCCGTTTTCCCAGAAGGGGGTAATGACCGAAGGGTTCTCCTCCAGAACCTCCATCGGGATATGGAGATACAGCGGCTTCAGCGCCGCCAGCGCCGGAGAGAGCTGCGTGGCCTTCCGGATGGAAATGGATAATTCCGGGTCGGTATAGGCGCTCTCGCACCGAAGGAGGGGCGGCAGGGGAGCGGTTCTTGGAGAGGGCGGGGCAGATCGGAGCTCCATCAGCCGATCCAGCACGGCCTTGCGCACCCGGCTCACATCCAGGCTGGAGAGACTGAGCCCGGGTTCCGCATAAACATGGGTCTCCGTGCAATAAAACGGGGTCCCCAGGGTATTGTACAGCTGCGTACGGAGCAGAGCCTCGTTAAGCTCACGCTTTCCGGAACGGGCCGCTTCCGGCACCGCGCCGGAAAAGGACGCGATATGCCCTTCCCGGTCCTCCGCCCGAAGCTGGATAGGAAGACCGCTGCGCAGCATGGCGGACATGGTCACGGGTACACGCTGGGGTTCCTCGACTGCGCTCTGAAATCGCTGCCCGGAAGGAATGCGCCTGGTCCGAACCGGCAGGTCATTGGCCAGCAGCGCATCCTCGGGAGAACCGTTGAAATATGCGTCGCTTACCCCTTCGGGGACATAGCGTCGGAGCAGGTCATAGATTTCCTCCTCGGCAGGGGGCTTGCGGTCATGCATCAGACGGTAAAACAGGCCGGTAAAGGCTGCGGTAAAGTCCGCGTTCCGGTCTTCCGCGGCAACGGTGACGGCGCGGACGCCCAACTGTTCCAGCTCGGAGAGGTGTCCGGCCAGGGAAATGGTACGGAGCGCGGGACGAAAACCGTCGGAGCGGGAGGCGTAGCCAAAGCTTTCCAGGCATGCGCGGGTACACACGGCATAGGGATCGCTGCCCTTTATCCCGAAACTGGCCATCCGGCAGGGCATCCCGCAGCTGAGACAGGCAAACCCGAAGACCAATACTTCGCCTTCGATGGGACAGCGCTGCAGGATCCGTTCCATTCCCTCCCGGCTGAGCTGCGGCGGAAGAAGGAGACGGGATGCGCCAAGCTTTGCGGCAAGGGCTGCCCCGGTGCTGTCATGGATGGACATGGCGTCGGAGGCAAAAACAGCGGCGTCCGGCATCCGCACATGCAGAGCGCGCAGCAGTCCGAGATCGGATACGCAGAAGGCGGAAACGCCCATGGCCGCAAGCCGCAGGGCGGCATCAACCGCACCGGGAAAACGATCGGCCGGTATCGGGAGATCCATGGCGGCGCATAGACGCACCCCCCGGGGGAGGCAGTAAGCAGCCGCTTGGCTGATCTCTTCCTCAGACATACTGCGTCTGCCGGCACGGCAATAGTTCCGCAGGCCGACGCGCACCATATCTGCCCCACTGAGCACGGCGGCTCTGAGTGCGGCTGTGTTTCCCACACAGGTCACCAGTTCCATTGTTCTGCTTTCCTCCCGGAGCAAGGCTGCTGTATCAATCTATTATAGCATGTGCATTCTTTATTTGAAATACCTTTTTGCGGAGTTTTCCGGCCCTGTCGGAAGTTCGTTGTCCGCATGCCGGATAAGAACGGATCCGGAGAAAACCTCTCCGGATCCGGGATGCGGGATATCCGATTCGCCCGCAGCGGTCAGACCCCGCCCTGCGGCCGGTCCTGGGATTCCTCCCCCAACGCAGAAAACGCGCTGCCCGCGAGACCGTCTCGCTTGAGCATAGTTTCCAAAACGTCGATATCGCTGTCCACATCCAGGGAAGTGGAGAGATAAAGCGCATCCAGCTGGCGCTGATAGGCGTCGATCAGCAGATCCGCGGCGCCGTCGATCCTTTCCCGGGTTTTGCTGAGATTTTCCCCTTGGTATTCCTTGCTTTCAATGTCCCCATAGCTGTTCAGGAGCTTCAAAGTCTGGGGAAAGTAATAGTTCAGGAAAGTGCCGATCTTCGGCCGTTTCGCTGGATCCTCCCGGACCGCGGCGAAGATGGAGGAGGTAAGCCCGCGAATCTTCAGCGCTTTCTGCTGCATACCGGGCTCCCGGATGCGCTGCACGCTCCTGTCCAGCTCCATGAGGAGAAGCTGATACTGATCCTTGCCCTCCTGACTGACCTCGGCCGCCTTTTTGAGCTGAACCTCCGCCTTGGCGGGATCGATGATGAGCACGTCCCGGGATTTATCAAAGTACGCAGCATCGCCGAAATACCCTCTGTCCACCATATCATCCAGATCCTTTTCCAGATCCTTCGGCTTCCGTCCCACGGCTGCGGCCAGGGAATTCAGGTCGATGCTGGCCTTGTCGCCCACCACCTTGACGCAGTTCTGATAATCCTGCTCCTTGCGGCCCTTTTTCCAGGAGGCAAAGAGCATTCCTCCGCCGCCCAAAGCGATGGCGACAGATTCCAGCACACGCCACAGCGCGCCGCTGCCCAGGGGTTCAAAAACGGTCAGTACGCCGGCGGCCAGGAGCAGCCATCCAAAGATGATCAGCAAGGTTCGGCCCTTGCCTATCCGGGCTACCGTATCCTTCGCCGGCTTCTTTGTCTCGACCGGTTTGCCGGCGTTCTGCTTGCTTTGCGCTGCCTGCGCATATCCCTCCTGAGCGTGCGGCTGCTGGGCAGACTGCTCCCCGCGGACGCCCTGGCGGGCGGCGCGGGATCTCGACGATGAGTTGGCCTGAGGCATAAGCGGATCATACCGCGCGGACTCCTCCCGGTGTTCCTCAACCTTGCTGAAAAGCTGGATCAGGAGCTTGGAGATAACGTCGTTTCCCCCAAGACGCATGATCAGAAGGATAACGCCCGCAGGCCAAAAGGCGCTCAACAGGATCACGTTTATGATCCAGGAGAGTACCCCGATATTGTTTTTATCCGGTTTCTTCTCTTTCATAGCTGCGCTCCTGCTGACGTTGACGGGTTAAGCCCTGGATGGAGGACATAGGGGATCAGACCCTGGGACCTGCCTGAATAATGGCTTCAGGCATATTGCCGTACTTTTCAAAGTTGCGGCGGAAATTCGCGGCCAGCTCCCTGGCTGCGGCCTCGTATGCGTCATCGTCCTGCCAGAGGGCGCGCTGATCGAGGAATTCATCCGGCACGCCGGGGCAGGTTTTCGGATAATGAAGTCCAAAGATGGGGTCTTCGGTAAACGCGCAGTTTTCCAGGTCGCCGTTCAGCGCGGCGGTTACCATGGCCCGGGTATACCGGAGCTTCATGCGGAAGCTGCGCTCGCTGCCGTAGCGGTCGCCCGCCCAGCCGGTATTCACCAGATAGACGTTTGTCTTGTGGGCGTCGATCCGCTGTCCCAGCATCTCTGCGTAAACGGAGGGGTGAAGGGGCAGGAAAGGCGCGCCGAAGCAGGTGGAAAAGGTGGCCTGAGGCTCAATGATCCCCCGTTCCGTGCCTGCAACCTTGGCGGTGTATCCGCTCACATAGTGGTACATGGCCTGCTCCCGGGTGAGCCTGGAGATGGGAGGGAGCACGCCGAAGGCGTCCGCCGTGAGGAAGATCACGGTCTTCGGATGACCGCCGATGCCGGGGATGACGCAGCCGGGGATGAACTCCACAGGATAACCGACCCGGGTATTCTCGGTCAGCGCCGCGCTGTCGAAATCCAGCTCTCTGGTCGTCGGTTCCATGACGACGTTTTCCACCAGAGAACCGAAACGGATGGCGTCCCAAATCTGCGGCTCATTCTCCTTGGACAGCCGGATGCATTTGGCATAACAGCCGCCTTCAATATTGAATACGCCTGTTTCGCTCCAGCCGTGCTCGTCATCGCCGATGAGACGACGGCTGGGATCGGCGGAAAGCGTCGTCTTGCCTGTGCCGCTGAGTCCGAAGAATATCGCGGTATCCCCGTCGGGACCCTGGTTGGCGGAGCAGTGCATGGAAAAAACGCCTTGCTTCGGCAGGACATAATTCATCACAGAGAAGATGCTTTTTTTGATCTCCCCTGCATACCGGCTTCCGGCGATCAGCACCAGCTTACGGGAAAAGCTGATGATAATGGCGGCTTCGGAATGAACGCCGTCCAGCTCGGGCTGACAGAGAAATCCGGGCGCGGCGATCACGGTGAAGCCGGGAAGAAAGTCCTGAAGCTCCTTTTGGGTGGGACGGACAAGCAGCTGGTGGATGAAAAGGTTCTGGCTGGCAAACTCGTTGATGATCCGCACGGGAAGCCTGTGGGCCGGATCCGCCCCGGCAAACCCGTCAAAGACGAACAGTTCCCGCCCCTGGAGGTAGGCGCAGGCCTTTCCCAGAATGGCATCGAAGCGTTCAGGAGAAATGGGCACGTTGACCTTTCCCCAGTCTATCTCATTATGGATTTCCGGCTCGTCCACCACAAAGCGGTCGTCCGGGGAGCGGCCGGTATATTTCCCGGTCTCCACGACCAGCGCGCCGCTTCCGCTCAGGCTGCCCTCTCCGCGCTCCAGGGCTTTTTCCACCAATCTGGCGGGCTCCAGATTGTGATAGATCTCTTTTGGATTCAGGATCCCCAGCCCCTGCAGGAATTCATTCATGAAACCTCTCCTTTCTGTAGGAAAAGAGCCGCCGGTTTTTCGGCGCGTTTTTCCCCTGTACGCTAAACTGATGGGTAAAAGCAGTCTTACGCATACAGTTAATATGATACAACATCCTCCCGGTGAATAGCAAGAAAAATCGCATTGAATGCCCACCGAATCACCGGTATCCGGGCGTTGCTCTCCGGACCGGGGAGGACAAACCTCCCTCCGCGGTCTGACTTGAAACTTTCCTGACGCTTTTTGGGGAAATAGGCTTTCCTAGTGAAAAGATGCGTGATATAATACCTTGTCATAAATTCGATACAGAGGGTATCCTTAGGACAGCCTCGGGTTTAGGAGCGGGATATGAACGAAACAGACCGGCGGGACGAGAGCCGGGTCGAAGGCAAGAATGCGGTGATCGAAGCACTGCGGGCGGGCCGTCCGCTGGATAAGGTCTATCTTGCCAAAGGAGAACAGGATAAGGCCCTGCGGTTTATTGCCCAAAAAGCGAAAGCACAGGGCGCCGTGATCTCCGAGGTGGATCGGCATAAGCTGGACGCGATGAGCGTGACTCATGCCCACCAGGGCGTGATCGCCGTTGCCGCGCTGCGGGAGTATGACACCCTGGAATCCATCCTGGCGCTTGCGGAGTCCCGGGGGGAGAAGCCGCTGGTGGTGGTCTGTGATGAAATCACCGATCCGCATAACCTTGGCGCGATCATCCGTACGGCTGAAGCCGCGGGAGCGCACGGGATCATTATTCCGAAGCACCGCAGCGCGGGGGTTACCGCCATTGTGGAAAAGACCTCAGCCGGAGCAGTAGAGCATGTGGCTGTCGCCCGTGTGCCGAATCTCAGCGCAGCTTTGGAGAAACTGAAGAAAGCCGGCCTCTGGGTATTCGGTACGGCGGCAGAGGGGGACAGGAGCCTGTGGGAAGCCGATCTGGCGGAAGGCGCGGTCATTGTGATCGGTTCAGAAGGCTCGGGGATGTCCCGGATGACTCGGGAGTCCTGCGATTTTCTGGTCTCCATTCCGATGAAGGGAAAAGTATCCTCTCTCAACGCCTCTGCGGCGGCAGCCGTAGTGTTATATGAAGCGGTGCGTCAGCGCAGCGAAAAAACCAGATGAATTGAGGAAGCTGCCATGTCTGAGCTGGATCAGACAAAAGTAAATAATCCGGAGGAAACCGAAGAGGTATTCACCCTGGAGCAGATCCTGTCGGAGTATAAATCCGAGGCCTTCATGCGCAATGAGCGCAAGCTTTCCAAGGATAAGCTGGAGGAGCAGGCAGAGCAGATCATTGCGGAGATGCGGCGGGAGCTGGAGGGGTTTTCCGAGGAAGAGGAACAGGGAACGGAAGCCCCGGAACCAGAACAGCCGGAGCCGGCTGAACCGGCGGAGAGCGAACCGGAAGTGGATCCGGATGCGCTGTGGGATGCAATCGTCAAGGCTACAGCCGCAGCGGAAGCGCAGACTCCTGCCGAGGAGCGGCAGATCCAGACCGGGCCTGAGACGGACCCTGCCTCCGAACCGGAGACGGAGCCGGTATCGGAACCGGAGGCGGAGGAAGGACCGGAGCCAATCTCTGAGCCGGAATCGGAAGAGGATCCGGAAAAGGCGGCTGAAGAGGAAGCCCTTCGTCTTGCTGAAGAGGAAGCAAAGGCTGCTGCCCTCGCCGCCGAAGCGGAGAGGCAGCGGGAAGAGGAACGCAGGCTCCGGGAGGAACGGGAACGGGAGCAGGAAGAGCTTCGCAAACGTCGGGAAGCGGAACGGGAGGAAAGGCGCAGGCGCAAAGCGGAAGAGCGGGAGGAGCTGCGCAGACGCCGCGAAGAGGAGAGAGCGGCAAAAGCGGAGGCCGTTCGCCAGGCGAAGCTGGAATGGCTGCAGCAGATGGCGGATCTTGGCCCGGCGGAAGCTGCGGAGAAATATGCCGCGGGGATTCCAAGCCTTCAGCGGCGCACCATTCTGGCCTTTATTCTGTGCGGAGCTGTCTGTCTCATTACCCTGTTGGGGGGACGGGAGAGCGCAGCGCTTTCCTTCCTCCGGGAAAGGAGTACGCTGTGCATCGTGCTTCTGGCTGTCCAAGCCGCCGTTATGGCCTGCGGCTGGGATATCCTGGCGCTGGGGATCAAAAAGCTGATAACCGGCAAACCCGGATTTGAAACCCTGGTCCTGTTTGCCAACCTGACCGCGCTGGGGGATTCTCTCCTGCTCATGCGGGGAGACGATATTCCCGTCGGCCTTCCTTACAGCGCTTCTGCGGCGCTGACTCTGGCCTTTGCACTCCTGGGTACGCGCATGGGCCGTACGGCCCTGCGGGATTCCTTCCGGACCATGCGGGGAGCGAAGGTGCCCACGGTCGTGCAGGTGGAGCCGGCGCAGACCGACCTGGGACCGGTGATCTCCAAGCATTTGGGCGGATATCGGGGGTTCATTGCGAGAATGCTCCAACAGGATCCGGTGGATGAGTTATACCGCAGGATCGCCCTGCTGCTGATCGCGTTCAGCGTCTTCCTTTCTCTTCTCGTGTCGATCCTATCCGGAAACGGCGCATGGCTGCATACCCTGGCGGGTCTGGCCATTGCCTGCGCTTCCTGCACGGCGCTTCTCGCCTATCATCGCACCTTCTCCCTGATCGCCCGCCGACTTGCCGGCAGAGGAGCGGCCATTGCCGGGTGGAGCGGCGCGGAGGAGATCCGCGCCGGCGAGGGGCTGGTTCTCCGGGACGGCGACCTGTTCCCGGAAAAGACCGTAAGCGTCACAGGGATGAAGGTCCTCTCCGGGACCCGGGTGGAGCAGATCATCTCCTATACGGGCAGTATGATTCTCACCTCGGGCTCCGGCTTGTCCCATGCGTTCAGTGAACTCATGCGGCAGTATGCGGCGCCGACCCGGCGTACGGAGGATTTCCAGTATGATGCTGACGGCGGATTCAGCGCCACCATTGCCCAGGACAGGGTATATATCGGTACCGGAGCGTACATGAGCCTGAAGGGGATCCAGATCCCGGCGAGCATCGACGTGGGCGGCGCGATATACACCGCAGTGAACGGAAAGCTCTGCGCCTTGTTCATCGCAGAATATACGCCGGCTGACAGCGTGCGCGCGGCGCTCCTTTCTCTGAACCGCAGCAGGATCCGCCCGGTGTATGCGATCCGGGATTTTGACATTACTCCCGCAATGATCAAGAGCAAATTCCGCCTCAGCGGAGACGAAGTCGCCTTTCCCCCTGCAGAGGATCGATTCCGCCTTTCTGTCGACGGAGATCCGGAGGAAGCCGAGCCCCCTGCAGCCATCATGACCAGGGAAGGGCTGAGCCACTATCTGGAGGTCATCCGCTGCGGAAGACGGATGATCAAGGCGGTGCGAAGATCGGCGGCGATGACGCTGATCGGCTCGGCGCTGGCAGTCGGGATCATCGCTCTGGCCTCGGCAAGGGGAGCATTTCAGAATATATCCGCCTGGAACCTGGTTCTGTTTCAGCTGGGCTGGGCTGCTGCGACTCTGCTGATTTCGGATAACGCAGACGGAGATCGTTGAACCCGTTCCGCATTCCCGGAGAAAAGGGCTTGTTTTTTTCCCTGTGCTCATGTATAATTTTTAAAGTTTGCAGATTCTAATAAGGAGAGGAAATTCATGTCAGATAAGATCCGCAATATTTGTCTGCTGGGCCATGGCAGCACCGGCAAAACCAGCTTGGCCGAGAGCATCCTTTACCTCACGGGGATGACCGACCGGCTCGGCAAGGTAGTGGAAGGCAACTCCACCTGCGACTATGACGCAGAGGAGGTCAAGCGGCAGATCAGCATCTCCACTTCCACCGTCTATGCCAACTACAATAAGATCAAGATCAACATTCTGGATACTCCCGGTTTCTTCGATTTTGCCGGCGAGGTTCAGGAGGCGCTGCGGGTAGCGGATGCGGGCATTATCTGCGTCACCGCCAAGGATGGCCTGAACGTGGGCACCGAAAAGGCTTGGAAGTCCCTCACACAGGCCGGAAAACCCCGGGCAATCTATATTTCCAAGACGGATGAAGAGCATGCGGACTATGACCGCACCTTCAACCAGCTGCGTGAGCGCTTCGGCAATTCCGTCACCGCCCTGGCCATGCCGGTCGTGGAAGGGGAGAAGGTCACCGGCATCATCGACGTTATTACCAAGAAGGCCTATCGCATCGAAAAGGGCAAGCGGACGGAGATCCCCGTTCCCGATGCTGAGGCCGCCCGTCTGAATGAGCTCAATGAGGAACTGGTGGAGAACGCTGCCGGTACCAGCGAAGAGCTCATGGAGAAGTATCTGGATACCATGGAGCTCTCCCTGGACGAGGTCTACGGTGCGCTGAACGTGGGCATCCAGGATGGGGATATCTGCCCCGTGTTCTGCGGCAGCGCCATGAGCGGCCTGGGCACCACAGTCCTGCTGGACGCCATAGTGAATTACTTCCCCGGCCCCCGGGAAGAGGGCAAGGAGCTGGATCCCGATGCTCCCGCCAAAGCCATCATCTATAAGACCATCTCCGACCAGTTCGGCAAGTTCAGCCTGTTCAAGGTCCTGGCCGGCAAGGTCACGCCGGATATGACTCTGGTGAATGCCCGCAGCGGCGCCAATGAGAAGCTGGGTCATATTTACGTGATGCAGGGCAAAAAGAACACCGAAGTCCAGGTTATCGAATGCGGGGATATCGGCGCCGTGGCCAAGCTGACGGACAGCAAGACCGGCGATACTCTCTGCGCCGCCTCCAAGGTCGAAGCGGCTCCCGGGATCGAGTTTGCCGAACCCTGCTATTCCATGGCTATCAGCCCCAAGGTCAAGGGACAGGATGATAAGGTCGCCCAGGGTCTCAACCGCCTGGCGGAGGAGGATCCCACCTTCACCCTGGAGAACAACGGAGAAACCAAGCAGTTGGTAATTTCCGGCGCCGGTGATATTCATCTGGACGTGCTTTGCTCCAAGCTGAAGAACAAATTCGGCGTGGAAGTGGTCCTGTCTCCTGCCCGCGTTCCTTATCGGGAGAAGATCCGCAAAAAGTATGAGGCCCACGGACGTCATAAAAAGCAGACCGGCGGTCACGGCCAGTTCGCGGACGTGAAGATCCGCTTTGAGCCCCAGACCGAGCAGGAGGATATGGTCTTTGCCGAGGAAGTGTTCGGCGGCAGCGTGCCGAAGAACTTCTTCCCCGCAGTTGAGAAGGGCCTTCGGGAGTCCTGCGTTAAGGGCGTCCTGGCCGGGTATCCCATGGTATACCTGAAGGCTACCCTGTATGACGGCGACTTCCACCCTGTGGACTCCTCCGAAATGGCCTTCAAGACCGCCGCCAACCTGGCCTATAAGGAGCTGGTGAACGCCAGCCCGGTGATCCTGGAGCCGATCGGGACGCTTACCGTCACCATTCCCGACTCCAACCTGGGCGACATTATGAGCGATATCAGCTCCAAGCGCCGGGGTACCGTGCTGGGCATGAACGCCCACGACGGCATGCAGATCGTCGAAGCGGAGGTCCCCATGGCGGAGATGAGCTCCTACACCATCGACCTGCGCTCCATGACCCAGGGCCGCGGTTCCTTCGTGCTGAAGTTTGCCCGGTATGAGGAAGCCCCTGCCATGGTCCAGCAGAAGATCATTGAGGAAGCAAAGGCTCTGGCGGAAAACGAGTAAACTTCATTAAAGAGCAATCCTATCGGCACCGGCCCCGACTGGGAGCCGGTGCCTGCGCATCCGGGAGGAGAAACGATTGGTCAGGATCTGCAGGATCGATCCTGCTCATGGGCAGGACGCAAGATTGAAAAATGAACCCTTTGCCTTGTGGGGCAGAATGATCCCTGAGCTGCGGGAGGGGATCTGGTCTTATCGCACGGAGAGGCTTCCGAAAGAAACGGTAATGTGCTTTCCGGATGAGCCCTATGATTTGACACGGGAGGAAGGAATTTTCCTGGGCGCCTATGAGGAAGGCGGCTGCATCGGCCTTGCGGTGCTCCGACAGCAAATGTTCCGGTATCTGTATTTGGATGATCTGAAGGTCATTCGAAAACGCCGAGGATGCGGAGTGGGCGGAAAGCTCGTTCAGGCCTGCATGGATGAAGCGGGAGCGCTGGGAATGGTCGGAGTCTACACGGTGGCGCAGGACAACAACCTTTCCGCCTGCCTGTTCTACCTCAGCCATGGCTTTTCCATCGGCGGGTTTGACAATCGGGCTTATCGCGGCACGGCTCAGGCGGAAAAGGCGGATATCTATTTCTATCGGGATCTGGCATGATCGGGAAGAGGGACGGCGCATTTGCGCCATCCCTCTTTGTGAGTAAACCGTAAGCCGGGTTCTGTACGGACGTTTATGCGCCCGCGGCAGTCATCTATCTTGGCGAAGCGTTGCCGCTGCGCTCCAGCCACCTCCTTGGGAACGGCCGGGCAGGCCTGTTGTCCCCATTACCACGGTGTTGCTGCGGATAGAGTTTACATGAACGGACACTCTCGAGCCGTTCCGTGGGCTCTTACCCCACGTTTCCACCCTTGCCGCCCGGGGGCGGCGGTATCTCTCTGTTGCACTTTTCCTGAAGTCGCCTTCGGCGGCCGTTAGCCGTTATCCTTGCCCTATGCAGCCCGGACTTTCCTCACATCCGCGCTTTCGCGCCGGATGCGCGACTGCCCTGTTTACTCACGGCGGCATTGTACCCTACCGGGGGGGAACTGTCAAGCTCGCACCGGCGCGGTTCGAAGGAAGCATTGCATTTGACCCTGCGGTGGGCTATAATGACACAGTTAGATCCGAGAAGAAAGAATCAGCTGTGGGGAAGTGACAAGATGAAACTGCGGGAATACCTTGACGGCCTCCGGGGAAAACGGGTGGCCGTTCTTGGCATGGGGATCAGCAATGAACCGCTGGTCAGACTGCTGATCGCCCATGATTTGGATGTTACCGTCAGGGATAGGCGCGAGCTGCCGCCTATGGATGGAGCAAAAACGATCACCGGTCCGGATTATCTGCGGGACCTGACGGAGGACGTGGTCTTCCGTACACCTGGGCTTCGTCCGGATCAGATCCCGCTGAAGCCCGGTGCGGTTCTCGCCAGCGAAATGGAGGCCTTCTTTCAGCTCTGCCCTTGCCCCATTTTTGCCATTACGGGAAGCGACGGCAAGACAACGACGACCACCATCCTCTCCGAACTGTTGAAGGCAGCGGGGAAGACCGTATGGCTGGGCGGGAATATCGGCCGCCCGCTCCTGGATCAGGTTGACCGGATCAGTCCGGAGGATTGCGCGGTGGTGGAGCTTTCCTCCTTCCAGCTTATGAGTATGAACCAGAGCGCCTCGACGGCCATCGTGACCAACGTACAGCCCAACCACCTGGATTGGCATCGGGATATGGAGGAATACTCCCGGGCGAAGAAAAACATTTTCCTTCACCAGGACCGCAATGGCCTGCTGGTGCTGAATGGGGATGACCCCGTTTCCTCGGCCTATGCTGCAGAGGCTCCGGGCAAGGTGCGCTGTTTCAGCCGCCGGACAAGGCAGCCGGAGGGCTGCTGGTTCGATGGGGAGAACGTATGGTTCGGGGACCGTCGCCTGCTGAAGCGGGAGGAGATCCGCCTGCCCGGTCTGCATAATATCGAAAACTATATGGCGGCCTTCTGCGCCGTGTATCCCCTGGTGGGAGAGGAGGCATGCCGGCGGGTCGCCGGGAGCTTCGGAGGCGTTGAGCACCGCCTGGAGCTTGTGCGGGAGAAAAACGGCGTCCGATTTATCAACGACTCCATCGCTTCCAGCCCATCCCGGACCATAGCCGGTCTCCGGGCACTGGAGGGACAAAGCCTGGTTCTTATCGCCGGCGGCTATGACAAGCATATTCCCTATGCGCCCTTGGGAGAGGAGATTCCGGGGAGGGTGCGGGTTCTCGTTCTGACAGGTCCCACCGGCCCCAAAATCCGGGAAGCAGTCCTGTCCGCCGGGGGAGAGACGCCTGTGATCCTGGAGGAAGCGGATTTCCGCCAGGCAGTCCTGACTGCTTCTGAAGAAGCAAAGCCGGGCGAAACGGTGCTTCTCAGTCCGGCCAGCGCATCCTTCGACGCCTTCAAGAACTTCGAGGAGCGGGGCAACGTCTTCAAACAGATTGTCAGAGAACTATGAGATAAGGATAAAAGCATCGGAGAACTATGAAATAAGGAGATAAATATGCAAATCGAAGATTACGCCTTGCAGCTCTGCGTCATTCCAGGCCCCTCCGGTTTCGAGGGAGCGGTGACGGATAAGGCGGAGGAATTGCTGAGTCCCCTGGTGGACGAGGTGCGCCGGGATGTGATGGGGAATCTCTTCGGCCTGCGCCGCTGCGGCAGGACCGGGGCGAAGAAGCTGCTGCTGGACGCCCATCTGGACGAGGTGGGCTTCATCGTTACGGAGATCACCGAGGGCTTCCTGCGCTTCTCAGCCATCGGCGGGGTGGACAGCCGCATGCTCCCGGGCCAGCCGGTGGTCGTGATGGCGCAAAAGTCCCTCTGCGGGGTGATCGACTGCCTGCCCCCCCACGTGCTCACGGCGGAGCAGCGGGAGCAGGCGCTGCAGTTCAAGGACCTGTATATCGATATCGGCCTCGGCCAGGAGGAAGCGGAGAAAGCTGTCCCTATCGGCACCCCCGGCATATTCATGGAGGAGATCATCAAGCTCCGGGGGGACAACCTCACCTGCAGGGCCCTGGATGACCGCCTCTGCGCCGCCGTGCTGCTGAAAACCCTGGAGGAACTCCGGGGAGAGGAGTTGCCCTGGGATGTGGAGGTCATGCTCAGCACCCAGGAGGAGGTGGGCCTGCGTGGGGCGGAGCCAGGCATCTGGAGCGCGGACCCGGACTGGTGCATCGCCTGTGATGTGACCTTTGCCAAGACCCCGGACGGCAGCGAGCCGGGGACCTTCAAGGCAGGGTCCGGCTGCACCGTCGGCGTGGGGCCCAACTGCACCCGCAGCATCACGGAGGCATTGATTGACACGGCAAAAGAGAAAGAGATTCCCTATTCCATCGAGGTCATGTCCGGGAATAGCGGCACCAACGGCTGGGCCATGCAGGTGAGCCGCCAGGGAGTGGCCACCGCCATCGTCTCCGTGCCCATCAAGTATATGCACAGCCAGGTGGAGACCGCCCGCCTTTGTGACGCGGAGGCCGCTGTCAGGCTGCTGACAGAGTTCATCCGGGGAGGTGCGCTGAAATGAATAAGACCTTGGAGACCCTGTGTAAGCTCCCGGGCGTATCCGGCCGGGAGGACGCGGTAAGGGCTTATATCCGGGAGCAGGTGACCCCTTACGCGGAGGAGATCATCGAGGAAACCATGGGAAACCTTCTGGTACACGTCCGGGGAGAGCAGCCGGAGGAGCCGGGGAAGAAGCTCCTGATCGCTGCCCACATGGACGAGGTGGGCGTCATCATTACGGATATCACCGAGGACGGATATCTGAAATTTGATTTTGTGGGCGGGGTGGACCGCCGCGTGGTCCTCGGGAAAAAGGTGTTGCTGGGGGACCGAGCCATTCATGGCATCATCGGCCTGAAGCCCTTTCATCTGACAAGCGTGGAGGAGCGAAGCAAGGTCCCTCCCCTGAAAAGCCTGTATATCGATATCGGCGTGACCTCCCGGGAGGAGGCGGAGAAGCTGGTCTCCCCGGGAGACGTGGGCACCTTCCCGGACTGGACCCTGCTCTTCGGCAACGGCTGCCTGATGGCCAAGGCCATCGATGACCGGGTGGGATGTACCGTCATGCTGGAGCTCATCCGCAAAGGCCTGCCCCGGGACGCCTGGTTCGCCTTCACCGTGCAGGAGGAGGTGGGCTGCCGGGGGGCAAAGACCGCCGCATGGCGCCTGCAGCCGGACTATGCCCTAATCCTGGAGGGTACCACCGCCGCGGACCTGCCCTCTCAGTCCGGCGGAGACAAGGTCTGCTGCCCCGGCAAGGGACCTGTGATCCCCTTCATGGATGGAGGCAGCATTTACGATCCCGGGCTGTACAGGAAACTCACCGCTCTGGCGGATGAGCGGGGCATTCCCTGGCAGACCAAGACGAAAGTTTCCGGCGGCACGGACGCCTCCTCCATCCAACGCTCCTGCGCCGGGGCCAGGGTGGCGGCGATCTCCGCCGCCGTGCGGAATATCCATTCCCCCTCCTGCGTGATCTTTCTGGAGGATATGCAGCGGATATACGATCTGACCCATGCCTTCCTGGAGGCCCTGTGATGACGGAGAGACTGGAACGCATTGCACGGGAAGCGGAGGAGCTCGCCCGGAGCAGGTTCAGGGAACTGGAGGAAACGGCGGAGCATAATACGGCCAGGATCCTGCAGGCCTTTCGAAGTCACCGGGTTTCGGAAGCCATGTTTGCCGGTTCAACGGGATATGGATACGATGATCTGGGCCGTGACACCCTGGATCAGATTTGGGCTGAGGTGTTTGGGACGGAAGCCGCTCTGGTGCGGCTGGGCTTTGTGAATGGCACCCATGCCATCACCTGCGCGATCTTTGCCCCTTTGCGCAGCGGCGATGTCCTGCTCTGTGCAACGGGGATGCCGTATGACACCCTGTGGAGCGCCCTGGGCGTGCATGATGAAAAACCCGGCTCCCTCCGTTCCTATGGCATTGAGACCCGTTCGGTTGAGCTTCTTTCGGACGGCACACCGGATCTGAAGGGGATCCGAGAGGCGGCAGCCGATCCTCGGGTGAGAGAGGTGTTCTTTCAGCGCAGCAGGGGATACTCGGCAAGGCCCGCCCTGTGTGTGGACCAGCTTGACCGGGCTATCGCCGCGGTCAAGGAGGTGAACCCAAAGGCAGCGTGCGTGGTAGACAACTGTTATGGCGAGTTTACCGAGGGCAGAGAGCCTGCCGGCGACCTGCTGGCAGGATCGCTCATCAAGAATCCCGGCGGCGGCTTGGCCCCAATGGGCGGTTACGTTGCCGGGAGATCGGATCTGGTGGAGGCAGCTGCCTTCCGGCTGACGGTGCCCGGCATCGGAGGCGAGGTGGGAGCGAGCCTCGGGTACAACCGCGTTTTGTATCAGGGGCTTTTCCTGGCGCCCCATACGGTCGCCCAGGCCTTAAAGACCTCCGTATTTGCGGCGGCGCTCCTGGAGAAGCTGGGTTATGAGACCTTTCCCGCCTGGAATGCGCAGCGCAGCGATATTATTCAATCTATCGATTTTCATGACCCGGAGAAGCTGAAGCGATTCTGCGCAGGGATCCAGCAGGCGTCTCCCGTTGACAGCTTTGTTACCCCGGAGCCCTGGGATATGCCGGGATACGAAGCGCCGGTGATCATGGCAGCGGGGACCTTTATCCAGGGGGCGTCCATCGAACTGAGCTGCGATGGGCCGATGCTGCCGCCTTACCGGGCGTACCTTCAGGGGGGGCTGACCTATGAATCCGGCAAACTGGGCATCCTGATGGCTGCGGAGAAGCTGGAGAAGCAAAGTTGATACTCCCCGGCCAGCGGCATACACTGTATCGAGGTGATGCCCATGGCTGCAGGAAGACCAAAAGGAAGAAGAATACGTTTCGGCTTCGGGCTGATCCTGCTGGGCAGCGCCGTATTGTCTCTCCTGTTGTGGCGCAGGCTTGCGCCGCTGATCCGGGAGATGGGGAGCGCCGAGGCGGAGAACGCCGTCACCCTGGCAATCAACCGGGTGCTGAGCGAGAAGCTCATTTCCGGTGAGTTGGATTATTCCAATCTGGTGCACTGGGAAACGGATGAGAGCGGAGCGGTAACGGCAGTCGCTGCGAATATGGGCCGCATCAATCTGCTCCGGGCGGAGATCGCGGGAGCGGTGCTTCGGGAGATCATGGACAAGAACACCGTGGAGCTCAGACTGCCTGTCGGGAACCTGCTGGGCAACACCCTGCTCTCCGGCCGGGGGCCCGGACTTCCGCTGCGTATCCTTTCTGTGGAGAGCATCAAAGCAGATATGTCCAGCCGCTTTACTTCGGCGGGGATCAATCAGACGCTGCATCAGATCCGGGTGGAACTCGCCGTGAGCGTGCGGGTACTCGTTCCCGGCGGCATGACCATCGGAACCGTCTCTGCCCGCATTCCCGTGGCGGAGACCTTGCTTCTCGGCCGCGTGCCGGAGAGCTATACGTACTTCGAGGGCAGCGAAGACTGGGATGAGCCCCTTGAGCAATTTGACATTACCACCTAAATCCTGGAAAGGTAAGAGGGATATGGACGAAAGAGCTGAGCTCCTGCGCCTGAGAGCGGAACTGAAAGAACACAGCCACCGGTATTACGATCTGGATGATCCCGTCATTGAAGACAGCGAATACGATGCCCTGATGCAGCGGCTGATCCTGCTGGAGGAGAAGTATCCGGAGCTCTATGACCCGGAGTCTCCGACAAAACGGGTGGGCGGGACCCCGGCAAAGGGGTTTGTTCAGGTTGAGCATCCCGTACCGCTGGAAAGTCTGAACGACGTTTTCTCCCGGGAGGAGCTTGTGGCCTTCGGGGAGAGGGTGGAGCGGGAAGGCGTCCGCAGGACCTATACAGTCGAACCGAAAATCGACGGGCTTTCCATGTCTCTTCGGTATGTCAACGGGGTGTTTGTCCGCGGAGCGACCAGGGGAGACGGCAGAGTGGGAGAGGACGTGACAGAGAATCTCCGCACCATCCGTTCCATACCCGAAACGCTGCCCTCCGCACCGCCGCTGCTCATCGTCCGCGGTGAGGTATTCATGCCCAAGCAGGTATTTGAGGCGCTGAACGCAAAGCGGGAGCTGGAGGGAGAGAAGCTCCTGGCCAACCCCAGAAATGCAGCAGCCGGTGCCATGCGGCAGCTGGATCCGGCGATAACGGCTTCCCGGCAGCTGGATATCCTCATCTTCAATGTGCAGCTGGCGGAAGGGATGGAGTTTCAAACCCACAGCGAATCCCTGGAATGGCTTCGCAGCCAGGGCTTTCCCGTGATCGACTATCGCCTGTGCTCCAACATGGAGGAATGCTGCAAGCGGATAGAGGAGATCGATGGCGAGCGGGAGACTTATGCCTTTGGTATCGATGGGGCTGTGGTGAAGCTGGACTCCCTGGCAGACCGTCAGCGGTTGGGCAGCACCACAAAAGCCCCGCGCTGGGCCGCCGCCTATAAGTATCCTCCGGAGGTGCGGGAGAGCGTCGTGCGGGATATTCTGGTACAGGTGGGACGGACAGGAGTGCTTACGCCGAAGGCTGTGGTGGAGCCCGTGAGTCTGGCCGGAACGACCGTAACCAATGCCACCCTGCACAATCAGGATTTCATAACAGAAAAAGATATTCGGATCGGCGATACGGTTTGCATCCGGAAGGCGGGGGAGATCATTCCGGAGGTGCTGCGGGTCGTTCCGGAAAAGCGGCCATCCTGGGCGGTGCCTTACTTCCTTCCGGAAACCTGTCCGGTCTGCGGCGCGCCTGTTCATCGGGATCCGGACGGAGCAGCTCTTCGCTGTACCGGGGCAGAGTGCCCCGCGCAGCTTCTGAGAAACCTGACGCATTTCGCATCCAAGGACGCCATGGATATCGACGGCCTAGGTCCGAATCTGGTGAAAGCCCTGGTGGAACAGGGTTTGGTACGCTCCGCGGCGGACCTGTATATGCTTGAAGCGGAACAGGTGGCAAAGCTGGAACGGATGGGAGCGAAATCTGCGGAGAACCTCATCCGCGCCATCGACGCCTCCCGGCAGCAGGGAATGGCAAGGCTGATCTATGCGCTGGGGATCCGACAGGTGGGGGTATCGGCCTCCAGGACCCTGGCTTCCCGATATGGCAGCGTGGAGGCTCTGGAAAAGGCGGATGGGGAGGAACTCCAAAAGATCGAAGATATCGGCCCTGTGACCGCAGCCTATATCACGGAATGGTTCTCCCAAGAGCAGTCTCTGCACCTGATCCGGCGCCTCAGAGACGCCGGGGTGGATATGCAGAGCCGGGAGACGATGGTGGACCGCCGGTTTGACGGGATGACCTTTGTCCTCACCGGTACCCTGTCCGCCATGGGGCGGGATGCAGCAAAAGCGGCGATCGAACAAAGGGGAGGCAAGGTGTCGTCCTCCGTATCCAAAAAGACTTCGCTGGTAATTGCCGGGGAGAATGCGGGCTCCAAGCTGGATAAAGCCCAGGCGCTGGGCATCCGCACGGTTGACGAACAGGAATTTCTCTCTATGATCCAGTAAAAAAGCCTTGACCCGGGGACGGAAGTATGGTACACTCTGCTTTGCTGGGATGGCGCCATAGCCAAGCGGTAAGGCAGAGGTCTGCAAAACCTTCATCCCCGGTCCGATTCCGGGTGGCGCCTCCATAGGACCTCATCGCGTTGCGATGAGGTCCTACTTCTTTCCATGCGGTGGCATACCGCCTTCTTCTTCCTTCATACAATCCCGTGAGAGAAAGGAGGAGGCGCATATGCTATTGATTACGGGAAAAGGCGTCGGAAAACCGGTCAGAAGGGCGATCGCGGCTCTGCTGGTGCTGGGAGCGATTGCCGCTGTTTTTGCCCTGGTGTACAGCCCCGCCTTTGTCGGGGCCTCAGCGACCCAAAGACAGCTGCCGGTATACTCAGTGGGTCGTGACGGCAAATTCTGCTCCCTTACTTTTGATGCTGCTTGGGGAAATCAAGACACGTCGGAGTTGATCCGCATCCTGGATAGTTACGGGGTCAAAGCGACTTTTTTCGTGGTGGGGGATTGGGTGCGCAAGTATCCGGAAAGCGTCAAGGCGCTGGCGGATGCGGGGCATGAGGTGATGAACCATTCCAACCACCATGATCACTTCAACCCGCTGACTGCGCAGCAGATCACGGAGGATGTCGCCGCCTGCGCGGAGGAGATTGCCGCGGTTACAGGAATAAAGCCGGAGCTTTTCCGCTGTCCATATGGGGAATACGACGATCACGTGATTGCAGCGGTGGAGAGCTTGGGGATCACCTGTGTGCAGTGGGATGTGGACAGTCTGGATTGGAAGGATTACGATGCCGCGACGATTCATGATCGGGTCTGTTCCAGAGTGAAACCGGGGAGCATCGTTCTGTTTCACAATGCAGCGAAGCATACGCCGGAAGCGCTGCCCGGAATCATTGAAGCGCTCATCCGGGAGGGGTATACCATCGTCCCTGTCGGTCAGCTGCTTTTGACCGGAGATACAAAGATCGACCATACGGGAAGGCAGCTGCCCGCCTGATCAGCCGGGCAGTTCAGCATGAGAGGACAGAGAGATGAACGATCTTACTGAAGGAAGACCATGGCCTCTGCTGCGGCGTTTTGCGCTGCCTCTGCTGCTGAGCACAGCTCTGCAGCAGCTCTATTATAT
This sequence comes from Oscillospiraceae bacterium, assembly GCA_045223835.1. Taxonomy (GTDB): domain Bacteria; phylum Bacillota; class Clostridia; order Oscillospirales; family Oscillospiraceae; genus UBA1774. The sequence continues at coordinate 24,574 of JBGUZS010000135.1, forward strand.
TGCGGACAGCGTGATTCTCGGTCAGTATACCGGCTCTGCCGGGCTCGCCGCCATCGGCGCGGCCTATCCCATCACCCTGTTTTTCCTTGCGGTGGCCACCGGGTCCGCCATGGGGATCAGCGTAGTCGCCTCCCAGCTGTTTGGGGCGAAACGCATGGGGGAGCTGAAGACCTCCATCTATACGGCTCTGGTTTCCATGCTCGGACTCGGCCTTCTGCTAACCGCCCTGGGCGTGGGGTTGAGCGGACCGCTCCTCTGCTGGCTGAATGCGAGCGGAGAGGTATACAGCGGCGGAAAAGCATATCTTTCCATCTATTCCGCCGGTCTGGTGCCCATGCTGGTGTACAATGCGGCCAACGCGGTTTTTACCGGGTTGGGGGATTCCCGACGGCCGCTGCTCTTCCTTCTGTTTTCCTCGGTCCTGAACGTTCTTCTGGATCTGCTTGCCGTGGCGGTGCTCAGGTGGGGCATCGTCGGTGCGGCCTGGGCGACGACGTTTTCTCAGCTGACGGCAGCCCTGATGGCCGTCTTGATCCTTGTCAAGCGAACAAGAATGCTCCGGGCAGAAACGCCTGCCAAGGTGTTTGACCGTTCCCTCTTCCTCCATATGTGCCGGATCGCTGTGCCCAGTATATTCCAGCAAGCCTGTGTCGCCTTAGCGCATACGATCGTCCAGAGCCTGGTGAATACCTATTCCGTTTCCGTGGTCGCCGGGTATGAGGCGGCCTCCAAGATCCATAATTTTGCCTATATGAGCTTCAATACCATGGGAACGGCCCTGAGTTCCTTTGCCGCCCAGAATTACGGCGCCGGAAGGGGAGACCGGGTCAGGGAAGGGTTTCGCACCGGAACCTTAATGTGCTTTTGCCTGACCGTTGCGGTGGTTCTGGTTTTTCAGCTCCTGCCCAGAGAATTGATGAGTCTCTTCGTTGATCCCTCCGCGGAGCCGGAGGTGGTGGAGACGGGCGTTCGCTTTATGCGGATCATTTCCCCGGACTATCTCATCATTTGCTTTATCATCACCTTCGGCGGCCTGTTCCGGGGCGTGGGGAAGATCATGTACTTCTTCCTGGTCACCGTCTGGGATTTTACCGTTCGCGTGGTGATGTGTTTTGTCCTCACCAAGGCGCTGGACAGCTATACCGGCCTTTTCTGGGCTTGGTATTTCGGCTCGGTCGCCGACGTGATCCCTTGCTTCGTTCTCTATAAACGAATGGACTTTTCCCGGGGCGAAAGCCTGAGCAAGTCCTGAACCTTCTGCCGATTCCAAAAATAAACTGAAAATGCAAGCGCCTGCCGGGTCCCTGTAAGACACGGCAGGCGCTGTATTCGCGGAGGCTCAGTATGCTTCATCGACGGAAAAAGGGGGGAAGAGGCGAACCATTCAGCGCGGCGTAAACCAGCTTATCCCCCTCATAGCGTAGTTTCAGGGAGAAAAAAGGAGAGTTTTCTGCCAGCAGCCGGAAAAAGAGCTTGTCTCCTTCCCAAATGGGCAGATCCGCCACCGCCGTTTTATCCACCCATTCCAGCACCCCTTCGCTGCAGTCGATCATTTCCCCGGTGAACCGGTCTGCCGTGAAGAGATGCATGTATTCCGTTTCCCATTTGTCGCTGACGAAGGTGATAATGGCCCGATAACGCCAGCGGGTAAGGGTAAGACCGGTTTCCTCCTTCACTTCCCGAAGAAGGCATTCCTCCGGACTTTCATCCCGCTCGAAGCCGCCGCCGACGCCGATCCATTTATCCCGGTTCAGGTCGTTGGCCTTCTTGATCCGGTGGAGCATAAGATATGCGCCATCCCGTTCGATATAGCATAGCGTAGTATTTCTCATACGAAAATTATACCAGATTCCGGCTCGCCGTCAAGTAAGAATGCGGGACGGCGGACAGGAACACCTGCGTTGTCAGTACGCGCATTGCAATTCCTGCCGAAGCGTGGTATAACATAGCCGTATGATTTGGCATACCAACGGCTATGAGGTGAAAAACCGCTTGCCGGACAGCGGAGGGAACAGAATGGACAACAGACCACAGGGGCGCGATACGCATGTAACCGGCGCCGGAAAAGAGATCAAAAAACGTGGCAGCGGGCTGAATACCGGCCCGGTGGGGAGCACCCCGTCTCACAGCAGCAGCGGGAACCGCCCCGCATCCTCAAGCAGCAGTCGGCCCGCAGTGCCGGGCGGCAGCAGGCCGGTCAGACGGAGCGCGCAGAATGGGTATGGCTCTGGCGGCGGGCAGCGTGCTTCCGGCGGGAAAAGCCCGCTTCTGACCATCATTATTCTGGCGGTCGCGCTTTTGGGCGGCGGCGGATTCGGCCTCAGCAGCCTATTGGGCGGCGGCGGAGATACCCAGCCCTCCTCCGGCTATGCCGACACTTATAATCAGGGCAGCCAGAGCAGCTATCAGGGCAGCCAGAGCGGCTATCAGGGCGGCCAGAGCTCCGGCCAAAACGGGATCGATATCAGCAGTATCCTGAGCGGGCTTGGGAGTCAGTCCTCCGCAGCCGGCTTCCTGGGCAGCAGTGTCGGCAGCGTCTCCAGCGGGTGGACGGGCAGCGGAAGCAACGCTTCTCAGCTGAATACCTCCGTCGATTCTGCGGCAAGAGAAAAATACACGAAAATCCTGGGCAGCGGAAAAGACACCGTTACCATTATGGTCTATATGTGCGGTTCCGATCTGGAATCAAAGAGTGGAATGGGCACCGCGGACCTGATGGAAATGACGAAAGCCACCCTCAGCGATAACGTCAATCTGATCGTATATACCGGCGGGTCCACCAAGTGGAAAAACGACGTGGTCAGCAGCAGCGTAAATCAGATCTACAAAATCGAAAACGGCGGCAAGCTGCTCAGACTGGTACAGGATGCCGGCTCTCCCGCCATGACGGATCCGGCCACCTTGACCAGCTTCATCGATTACTGCGCCAAGAATTTCCCTGCGAACCGAAATGAACTTATCCTTTGGGACCATGGCGGCGGTTCCATCAGCGGTTATGGCTATGATGAAAAGAGCCGCGGCTCCTCTTCCATGGGGTTGAGCGGGATCAGCAAAGCGCTGAAAAATGCAGGCGTCACCTTTGATTTCATCGGTTTCGATGCCTGCCTTATGGGCACCCTGGAGAATGCCCTTACGCTCGCGCCGTATGCAGACTATCTCATTGCCTCGGAGGAGACCGAGCCTGGCATCGGCTGGTATTATACCAACTGGCTCACCGAGCTTTCCCAGAATACCTCCATGTCCACGTTGGAAGTGGGCAGGCACATCGTGGATGATTTCGTTTCTGCCTGCAACCAGAAGTGCCCCGGCCAGAAGACCACCCTTTCCGTGGTCGATCTTGCCGAGCTGGAAAAGACGGTTCCGGCAAAGTTTTCCGCCTTTGCCGCCGGCCTTTCCAGCCTGTTGGAGAGCAAGGAATACAAGACGGTTTCCGATGCCCGCGCCGGAGCCAGAGAGTTTGCCGTGTCCAGCAAGGTAGATCAGGTGGATTTGGTGCACCTGGCTTACAACCTGAATACGCCGGAGAGTAAGGCTCTGGCCCAGACGCTGCTGAATGCGGTGAAATACAACCGTACATCCTCCAGCATCACCAACGCATACGGTATTTCCATCTACTTCCCGTACCAGAAGATGAACCGTGTTCAGAGTGCGGCGAACGCATATAACGCGATCGGGCTGGACAGCACCTATACGCGCTGCATCCAGCAGTTTGCCAGCGTGGAGGCCAGCGCCCAAGCGGCATCCGGCGGTACGGCAAGTCCCTTCGGTGCGTTGACCGGCGGCGGAAGCAGCGGGATCAGCTCGGATTTTCTGAGCAGTATGTTGGGCAGCTTCCTGGGTGGAAGCACCTCCGGCGGTATTTCCGGGCTGGGCGGCGCCAATTCCGGCTTCCTGGGGAAGGGGCTCCCTGCCGAGGATATCAGTGCATACCTGAATGCCCATCGCTTTGATCCGTCTCAGCTGGTCTGGCAGTCCGTCAATGGAGAGATCATTATGGCGCTCAGCGAAGAGCAATGGTCCCTGGTCCATGACCTGGCTCTGAATGTATTCTATGATGACGGAGAAGGCTATATCGATATGGGCCTGGATAATGTATTCCGGTTCAATGAAACCGGTGCGCTGATGGGAACATATGACGGAACCTGGCTTGCCATCGACAGTCAGCCCGTTCCGTACTATTATATCGACTCTGTGGTGGACGGGGACAGCATCACCATTACAGGCCGTGTTCCCGTTCTCCTGAACGACGCCCGGGCCGATCTGATCATTGTCTTTGATAATGAGCATCCATATGGGTATATTGCCGGAGCCAGAAGCGATTACCGCGATGGAGAGACGGAGACCGTAGCTAAGAGCATCGATGAGCTGGAGGTCGGCGACAGGATTGATTTCATCTGCGATTATTATACCTATGACGGGACATATGAGAACAGCTATCTCATGGGGGATACTCTGGTATACAGCGGGAATGAGGAGATCAGCAACGTGTATATCGACGCCGCTTCCGCTGTTGCCACCTATCTCTTTACCGATATTTATAATCAGACCTACTGGACCCCTCCGATCCCATAAGCTCCATTTGAACCGCGAATGAGTCTGACAGTAGCTGCATAAAGAAGGCGCCGACAGAGCCCATGAGGGAACTGCCGGCGCTTTTTCTATCGTGGTTCAGGGGGAGAAGCTTTCAAAAGCAAGGTTTCTCCCGCAGCTTTCCGCGCAGGATTGCATCAACTGTTCTTTCCGCCGGTCAGGGATCCGAGCATTCCGGCAAATATGGAGACGGGCATGGTCTGGAGGACCACCCGTCCCGGACCGGTGACAACGGTATTAAACAGGCTCTCCCCGCCGAACAGAACATTCTTCACGCCTTTGACCGTCTGCACATCCATCTGACAGGTGGAATCCATCATCGCCAGATAGCCGGTATCGACGATGATCTGCTGTCCGGGTTTCAGCTCATACTCCATGGCGTGCCCATCGATCTCAATGAAAGCAAGTCCGCTGCCGGAGAGCTTCTGCATAATGAAGCCTTCGCCGCCAAACAGACCGGTCCCCAGCTTTTTCTGAAAGAAGACAGAGAGCTCCACCCCGGGTTCACAGGCGAGAAATGCGGATTTTTGTACGACGATCGGTTTATCAGGACGAATCTCTACGGCGCGGATTGAGCCGGGGAAATGGGAGGCGAAAGCGATCATCCCCTGGCCGCCCGCCGCCGTATACCGGTTCTGAAAGAGAGATTCCCCGGAAAACATTCGTCCGAACATTTTCCCTACGCCGCCGCCGACCGTTTCCATCTGCATATTCGGACTCATCCAGCTCATTGCGCCGGATTCGCAGATCACCGATTCGCCGGAAGCGATCGTGCAGATCACAACGGGTAAAGGCTCGCCTTTGATCTGATATTCCATACTGTATTCCACCTTTCGGTTAAACTGTGCCGGGCAGAGAAGCTGCCTGTAATTCATCTCCGATGCCTTCTTTTTTGCATATGTCTCCCAGCGGACATTCTCCGCATTTCGGCTTTCTGGCCATGCAGTATTTTCGCCCGTGCAGGACCAGGCGATGGCAGAAGTCGCTGGATTTCTCCGGCGGCAGAACAGCGGCCAGGTCACGCTCCACCTTGACGGGCTCCTTTGATTTTGTCAGCCCCAGCCGACCGGAAATGCGGATGCAGTGGGTATCTGCCACTACGGCAGGCTGATGGTAGATATCCCCCAATACGAGATTTGCCGTTTTGCGGCCGACGCCTGGAATCTTCAGAAGCTCCTCCATACGATCCGGTACGCGGCCTCCATAGTCTCGAAGCAGGACCTGGGCCGCCGCAATCAGATCTCTGGCCTTGGTGTGGAAGAAACCGCAGCTGCGGATCAGCTCCTCCACCACCTCGGGTTTTGCCTCGGCGAAGGACTCAAGATCCGGCAAGCGGGAAAAAAGCTCCGGCGTGACCAGATTTACGCGCGCATCGGTACACTGCGCGGAAAGACGGACGGCAAAGAGAAGCTGCCAATCCACCGTGTATTGCAGACTGCATAGCGCATCGGGGTATTCCTCTTCCAGTCGCTTGATGATCGTATCCAAATAGGTCATAAGACTGTTCTCCGTTTCTTCATGATCCCAGTTTCTTCGATTATACCATCTTATCCGATGGTTTTCTACCGGATAATATGTTATTATTGAGGCAGCGAGACTGGATAGGGGGGAGCGACATGCAGAGGCCTTTGGCAGATGAAATACGTCCGCGCAGTCTGGAGGACGTGGTGGGGCAGCAGCATATTCTGGGGAAAGACGGAATGCTGCGCCGGATCATCGAAAGCGGCCAAGCCCCGAATATGATCTTTTACGGCCCTTCCGGGACGGGCAAAACGACTGTCGCCGGGATCATCGCGGATGCGACCAAACGCACGCTGCGAAAGCTGAACGCAACCCAGGCAGGAACGGCGGATATCCGGGAGATCATCAGCAGTCTGGATACCATGCTGGCTCCAAACGGGATCCTGCTTTATCTGGATGAGATCCAGTATTTCAACAAAAAACAGCAGCAGTCCCTGTTGGAATACATTGAAAACGGGAAAATCAGCCTCATCGCATCAACAACGGAAAACCCCTATTTTTATGTATACAGCGCTGTGCTCAGCCGCAGCACCATTTTCGAGTTCAAACCGGTTTCTCCTGCGGATATGCTGCCCGCCGTGAGGCGTGCGATTCTGGCCATGGAGAAGCGGACAGGGCTTGCAGGCGATTTTTCCCGGGAGGCGCTGGAACGGATCTGTCAGGGCTGCGGCGGAGATGTGCGCAAAGCGGTGAGCAGCGTCGAACTCCTGTTTTATGGGGCGCGGAACGACGGAGCGCGAGTTGAAGTCGGTGCGGAAGACGTCGCTCTTGTGGTGCAGAAGAGCTCCATGAAGTATGATCGGGAAGGAGATCAGCATTTTGACGCCGTATCTGCCTTGATGAAATCGCTTCGGGGAAGCGACCCTGACGCCGCGCTGCATTATTTGGCAAGACTTCTGGAGGCGGGGGATCTGGCGGGCGCATGCCGGCGAATCCTGTGCTCTGCCAGCGAGGATATCGGCATGGCCTATCCGCAGGCCGCAGCCATCGTCAAGGCCTGCGTTGATTCTGCGCTTCAGCTGGGGATGCCGGAAGCAAGGCTGCCGCTGGCGCAGGCCGTCATCCTGCTGGCCACGGCGCCCAAGTCCAATTCCGTTGTTTCGGCGATTGACGCCGCCATGCGGGATGTGCAGGAGGGAAGGGGCGGAGAAGTTCCCAGAGAGCTGCAGAACGTCCATGCGGACGGCGCCGGGTTTGAGCGTGACCAGGGTTACCTGTACCCTCATGAGTTTCCGGGTCACTGGGTCAAGCAGCAGTATCTGCCCGATACGCTGAAGAATGCCCGATATTACCACTTCGGCGATAATAAGACGGAACAGGCTGCGGAAGCTTATTGGAAACGGATCAAGGGCGAGGACAATTGAGGAGCGGAGGGAGCCATGGCTAAGCTGAGGGACAGCGTGCGCTACTGCAAAGGGATCGGCGAACAGCGCGCGGAGATACTGCATAAGCTGGGTATCGATACCCTCGAGGACCTTCTCCGCTGGTTCCCACGGGACTATCAGGATCGGAGCAAGATCCGGGATCTGGCGACGATGGAGGATGGGGAAACTGCCTGCGTATTGGCCCGTGTAGTCACCCTTCCCGTATTGAATCGTGTCCGTGCAGGGATGTCCCTGGTCAAGTTTCGTATCGCTGATGACAGCGGCAGCGCAGACGTCGTCTACTTCAACCAGCCCTACGTCAAGAAACAGATCCTTTCCGGCCAGGAGCGATATTTCTTCGGAAAATTCCGCAGGGATGGCGGTTACCTCCAGCTTCAAAACCCGATCACTGAACGGAAAGAACAGGCAGGAATCGTCACAGGACGCATCGTTCCGGTATATCCCCTTGCCGCGGGCATTACCCAGAAAGCTCTGCAGACCGCAGTCGGCGCAGCGCTGAACGGACTGGAGGAACCGCTGCCCGACCTGCTCCCATCCGGATTGGGCGAACGATACGGTATGGAGCCTGCAGAGGAAGCCTACCGCCATATTCACTTTCCGGAAACGATGGATCAGGCGATTAAAGCCAGGCAGCGCCTGGTATTTGAAGAGCTGTTTGCCCTGGCCTGCGCCTTGGGAAGTCTGAAAGGACGGCGAAAGGTCAGACCCGGTATTCGCGTCCGCAAGCCGCCTCTTGATGCATTTACCCGGAAGCTTCCCTATGCGCTTACCGGCGCCCAGCTCCGGGCGGCGGAGGATGCGCTGCGGGATATGGAATCAGGGCAGGGGATGAATCGGCTGATCCAGGGAGACGTGGGATCCGGAAAAACGGTTGTGGCGGCGATATGCATATGGGCAGCCTTCCTCAGCGGCCTGCAGTCCGCCTTTATGGCGCCTACGGAGCTGCTGGCCCGGCAGCACAAGGGAACGATGGAGGCCCTGCTGGGTCCGCTGGGCATTCATACGGTCCTTTTGACCGGAAGCCTCGGCGCCGAAGCCAGACGGCAGGCCCTTGAAGAAATCAGAACCGGTGCGGCAAACCTGGTTATCGGCACGCATGCGCTGCTTTCGGAGGGCGTGGAGTATTCCAGACTGGGACTGACAATCACGGATGAGCAGCACCGGTTCGGCGTATCTCAGCGGGCAGCCTTGACGGAAAAGGCGGATTCCCCCCATGTTCTGGTCATGTCTGCGACCCCGATCCCTCGGACGCTGGCGCTGATGATTTACGGCGATCTGGATGTATCTGTGATTGACGAGCTCCCGCCCGGGAGACAAAAAGTGGAGACGTATGCCGTTAAGGAAAACATGCGTCCCCGCGTACGGCGGTTTGCCGAGAAGCTGGTCGGGGAGGGACGGCAGGTATACGTGGTCTGTCCGATGATCGGTGACGACGAACAATGCTCCGCTGACCTCCAGAGCGCGAAAGAACTGTACGAGGAATTGCGGGATAAGGTTTTCCCGCAGCTGCGGCTGGAATTGCTCCATGGCAGGATGAAGGGCACGGAAAAGGACAGGGTCATGAGCGCCTTCGCCTCGGGCGAGGTAGACATACTGGTTTCAACGACCGTGATCGAGGTCGGCGTCGATGTGCCGAACGCCGCGCTGATGGTGGTGGAGAACGCCGAACGCTTTGGGCTCAGCCAGCTGCATCAGCTGAGGGGAAGAGTCGGTCGCGGCCGGCATAAAAGCTATTGCATACTGATCCAGGGCTCAGATGGCGGCGACGCAGAGGCCAGGCTGCGCGTGATGACCAGATGCAGCGACGGATTTCAAATCGCAGAGGAAGATCTGAAACTGCGCGGCCCGGGCGATTTCTTCGGAGAACGGCAGCATGGTCTGCCGGAACTGCATATCGCGGATCTTGCCAGTTCGCTGGATATCTTGAAATGGGCGCAGGAGGAGGCGGCGGGATTGCTGGCCCGGGACCCGGAGCTGAAGAGCTGTCCTGCGCTGCAAAACCGAGTGAGAAAAATGCTGGAGAGTCAGCTGGGGGCATAGGAGTAGGGATGATGCAGGATTTGATCATCGCAGTTATCGCCTTGTGCTGCGGAGTGTTTTCCGCTTGGCTGAGCGACCGCTGCATTTCTGCGGCAGAACGCAATATCTCCCTGTTCGCCCCGATCGAATGCGCAGGGTGTGGCCGCAGCCGGGAGTTCTGGGATAGAGTGCCCTTGCTCAGCTGGCTGCTCAACGGCGGAAGATGCAGGTTTTGCGGCGCAGCAGTTTCGCTGAGGGAGCCGCTGATCAGCTTTTTCTGCATTGGTTTATGGCTGGCGGCCCTTCGGCTATGGATGCCCTTTGGAAGAGCATATGCGCTCATCAACGCCGTGAGCGGTTCAACCCTGCTCTGTGCCGCGGGCCTTTGCTGGATCGGCGCTTCGGAACGGCCGATCCTGCTCCCGCTTCTGATCTGTACCGGAGTATTCGGTGTTCTGCTGCCGGATCGGGTAAGCCTCATCAAGCATTTTTTCGGTGCTGCCGGTCTGTTCGCTTTTGGCGTTCTGTTGAGGTTTCTCCCGGAAAGCATCCGGGGCAGGGACAGGCTCCGCTGGGATACCATATTGTATTTAGGTTGTACCGGGCTTCTTCTGGGATGGCAGAATGGATTTGCCATTCTGCCTGCGGCTGTGCTTACAGGAGCCCTGTTTATGCTGCTGAAACGGAAAAAAGAGATCAAACTCAGTACAGGGAAAAACAAGGAAACCGTCTATGCGGATCCTGTGCGCGGCAATATGACCATGTCCCTTTGCCTGACCTGCGCTGCGGTATTGACACTGCTCTTTGGAAGACCGTTGATGAATTGGTATCTGAGCATTTTCGCCAGGATCGGATAAGGGGACGCATATGGATCAGCCAGTTCTAAAGAGACAAATCGCGGTTATCGGAGGGGGAGCCTCAGGTATGATGGCGGCTTTGGCTGCGGCCCGACAAGGCGTCAGGGTAACGCTTTATGAGCGGCAGAACCGGGTCGGGCGGAAGCTGGCGGCGACGGGTAACGGCCGCTGCAACCTCAGCAATACTCATGTCGATCCTTCCCATTACCATGGGGAGGACAGCCGCTTTTGCGGATCCGTACTGAAACAGGAAAGCGTGATGCAGAGTCTGAAGCGTTTTCAGGATATGGGCCTGCTTACAGTGGAGGAGAAGGATGGACGCATCTATCCCATGTCAGATCATGCGGGCAGTGTGGTGGATGTCCTGCGTTTTTCATTGGATGCATTTGGGGTGAAGGTGACCTGCGGATCACCGGTCACGGGCCTCAGAAGGCTGCCGAGGGGGTTTCTTCTGCAAACGGAGGATCAGCAGGATCCCGCCGATACGGTGATCGTTTGCTGCGGCGGCAAAGCGGGAGGAAAGCTGGGCGGCGTTGGGGATGGATATGAGCTGCTGAAAAGCCTTGGACACAGCTGCACAGAGCTGCGCCCGGCCTTGGTCCAGCTGCGTACGGCAGGGACCGTGACCAGAGGCTTGAAGGGGGTTCGCACCCAAGCCCATGTGCTTGTGCGGAACGGAGATCATATACTTGCCGAGGAGCGGGGAGAGGTCCAATTCACCGAATATGGACTCAGCGGCCCCGCGATATTTTCTGTATCTCGGGATGCGGTACGTAATCCGGAGGCGATGCTTTCCCTGGATCTTTTTCCGGATATTCCGGCAGACGATTTGCAGGCACTGCTGAGACGACGGGCGGAGACAAGGCCGGGACTGACTCTGGACGACCTCTTTACCGGTACGGTACAGAATCGTTTGGGCCGGGTACTGGTGAGCTCCGCCGGGTTGAGCGGCGCCATGCCGCTGTCTGCATCTTTCGGCGTTTTGCCTGTGCTGGCTGAACGAGCAAAGAATTTTTGTTTCCGGATCACAGGTGATCTGGGATTTGACCAGGCGCAGGTAACTTCCGGCGGCATACGCACTCGAGAGTTTGATCCCCGAACACTGGAAAGTCGACTTTGCCCCGGCCTGTATGCCTGCGGGGAGGTACTGGATGTGGATGGCGACTGCGGCGGATATAATCTGCAGTGGGCTTGGTCCAGCGGATGGGTGGCGGGAACGAACGCCGCAGGAGGCGGCGAATTATGCTGAGGCTTCGGAATCTCTCTCTGCCTCCGGACCGGGATGACCGAAGAACGCTGCTCCGTCTATGCGCCGGAGAATTAAGCGTTCCCGGCTCCCGTATCCGGGCGATGCATATTCGCCGAAGGAGTATAGACGCCAGGAAAAAGGATCATATTCGTTTGATTTATACAGTTGACGTTGAATTGATCCGGGAAGAGCAGTATATCCGGGAGAGGAAGGACGCGCCGCTCTCTCCGGCAGAACGGGAGTATCGCCTTCCGGAGCCGCTCAGAGCGCCGAAAGAAAGGCCGGTCATAGCGGGCTTTGGCCCTGCGGGGATGTTTGCCGCCCTTGCGCTGGCCGAGGCGGGACTGCGTCCGATCATCCTGGAGCGGGGAATGGACGTGGATACCCGCTCGGCAAAGGTAAACGCCTTTCAAAAAGGAGGAATACTGGATCCGGAATGCAATGTCCAATTCGGAGAAGGAGGAGCGGGTACTTTCTCCGATGGAAAGCTGAATACCGGCGTCAGCGGAAGCAGCGTGTCCTACGTCCTGCGGCGTTTCGCGGATTTTGGGGCAGGGGAAGCGGTTACCTGGGATGCGGCGCCCCATGTGGGAACGGATGTGCTGAAATCGGTCGTCCGGAGTATCCGTATGCACATTCTGGAGCTGGGGGGCGAAATCCGCTTCGGTACCAAGCTCATCGATCTGCAGATCCGCGGCGGCGTTCTGCAGGAAGCGGTCTGCCGGAATGGGGCCAGCCTGGAGAGTATCCCATGTACTTCGCTGTTCCTTGCCGTAGGGCACAGTGCGCGGGATACGGT
>JBGUZS010000136.1:0-3026 GCA_045223835.1 Oscillospiraceae bacterium
TCCTCCCTTGGCCGTCGGGGAAGGATTCCAAAGGAAACCGCCTCGGAATAGGTTTCCTTTGGTGCGCCTTTGGTGACTTTCCCCGCATTGGGAAAGTCACGCCCCCGGCGTGGGCCGCTCGCCGCGGCGGCTGGAGACGGTGAATCGGGCCAGGGTACTGATCAGCACCCTGAAAAGCAAGCAATGGAGCATTGCCTGCAGCGCCGTCGGAGGCGGCGGACTCACGTCCCGCACCCGCTTGTTCCCCGCCGCTTCAGCGTCCCCTTCACTTCAGCGCCCTGCGCACCGGGGGTGCAGGGGAACACCCCTGCCGCGCTCTTTCCCCGATTTCTCTCGCGTGAGAGAAATCGGGCCGCCGGAGGCAGCGGGGAAAGAGAGACGATTTGGTAAAGAGGAACGGGGCTGAACCACACGCCATTCTTGGCGGGTTATTCGAGAGTATTCATCTTCCCCTGGGGAAGCTGGGCGCGAGGGTGAATGATCTGCCGGTGGCAAGACTCCCCCGACAATGAAAACCGGTTGTCAGACTAACTGTGCTCAGTCTCCGGATTCTTCAGCCTCCTCCGGTTCGGCAGATTCCTCGGCTCCTTCGGGTTCTGCGGGATCTTCCGTTCCTTCGGTTCCCTCTTCATTTTCTTCGGATGCTTCGGAGCCTTCGGGGTTCTCTGTCCCTTCCGTTTCGTCCGTCCCTTCCGTGTCTTCCGGCTCCTCTTCTATGGTCACATTGCCGGTGGGATGCTCCGGGGTGACCTCCTCGAAGGTCAGCTCGGTGGTGAAGGTCTCCCCATCCCGCCAGATCTCCAGGGTCACCGTATCCCCGGCCCGGTAGGGCCGCTTGGCGTCCATAAGCTCATTGTTGGTGGTCACCCGCTGCCCTTCCAGACTGAGGATGATGTCCCCCGCCAGCAGTCCGGCCCGCTCGCCGCAGAGCCCGGGCTCCACGCTGTAGATCTCCACCCCGGCGGGGTTCCCCCCCTCCCGGTAATCCTCCGGAATGGCCCGGACGGTGAGGCCCATGAGCGGACGGCCCCGGACAAAGCCATGGCTGCGAAGGTCCTCCGCGATCCGCACCGCATCGTTGATGGGGATGGCAAAGCCCAGTCCTTCGGAGGAAAGGCCGGTATATTTGGCGGTGGTAATGCCGATCACCTCGCCCCGGTCGTTGTACACCGGGCCGCCGGAGTTGCCGAAGTTCACCGCCGCATCCAGCTGGAACATGCTCAGGGTGGTCCCATCGCTGAAGGTGATGGTCCGGCCCAGGGCGCTGATGATGCCGCTGGTCATGGTAAAGGAAAGCTCATCCGCCGGGTGGCCCATGATGTACACGCTCTGGCAGGGCTTCAGTCCGCTGCTGTCCCCCAGGACGGCGGGGGTCACATACTCCTTGATCTTCAGCAGAGCAATATCGCTGTCCTGATCCGCGCCGATGATCTCCGCCGGATAGGTCTTCCCCGCATAGGTGCGCACCTGCACGTCCACGCCGTTTTCCATGGGTTCGCTCACCACATGGCAGTTCGTCATGATGTATCCGTCATAGGAGATCAGGAAGCCGGCGCCGTAGGCATGGATTGTATCGTCCATCTCCGGTACGGGCGCCTCCACGATCACCGTCTGCTCGGCGGCCAGTTCGTAAATCTTGACCGGATCAACGGCCTCCCGGGAATTCCAGGCCATATTCGTCTGGGTGGCGGAGAAGGAGCGGTTTTCCCGGCCCACGGGAACGATACCCGTTCCCCCGTAGGTCACCGCCAGGGCCAGGCCGCCCAGGCTGAATACCGCTACCAGGGCCAGACACAGGGCCAGCCCGGCCAGTCTTCTCTCTCTCTTGCTTTCCTTCATGTCCATTACCTCCTGCCGCCCTTATTCTCCGGGCTTTGATCCGATCCTCCCGGATTCCTGCGCATCCCCCATTGCTGACGCATACGGGCGCGCATATCCTCCAGAATATCCTGTATGCCATAAAAGGCGGAGAACTCCTCCACCGTAGGCGCAAGCCGCTTCCGGCCGTGCCAGTCCGCCAGGATCTCCTCATACCGGTCCCAGGCCCGGAGGACGCTGTCCTCCCAGGAGAGATACAGGTCGTCCATGGCTCTCCGGCCGATCTGCCCCAGGACCTCCTCCCTGCCGTACAGGGAATTCAGCGCCGCAAACAGGGCCGCGGAATCCTCCCGGATGAGGATGCCGTTCACCCCGTCCGTCACGCCCTCCGCCGCGCAGCTGTCCCGTATGAGCAGAGCGGGCAGACCGCAGGCGGCCGCCTCCCGCACCACCAGGCCGTTGGTATCGAAGGTGGAGGGGAACAGCAGGAGATCCGCCCGGCTGTACCAGCCCCGGAGCTTTTCCCGGTCCCGCACAGGCCCGGTGAAAAAGCATTTTTCCCCCAGACCCAGCTGTTTCGTCAGGCCGCGGATCTCCTCCTCGTCGCCCCCGCCGCCCACGAAGACCATGCGGAAATCCTTCCCCGCCGTCAGCAGGCCGGTAAGGCCCTCCAGGATCAGCCGTATACCCTTATACCACATGAGCCGGCCCACGAAGAGATAGACCGGGATCCCCTCCGGCAGATCATAGCCCGCCGCCGCTGCGGCGGCGTCCTGAGCGGATACGGGACCCCGGGGCAGATCCACGCCGTTTTCCATCACCCGGTATTCCCCGGTATAGCCCAGGTGCCGCAGGTTCTCCCCGGCGCCCCGGCTCACCACCCATACCTCGTCGCAGGCCTCCACATTGGCCACCAGCATGCGCACCGCCGCCTCCTGCAGGAGCTCCCCCTTCAGGGCGTTGGCGATGTCCACGTCGTACTTCGTATGGTAGGTGAACACCACCGGCACATTGGCGGCGATGCGCAGATTCCTGGCCAGCAGGGTGGAGATCATGGGACAATGGCTGTGAATGATGCGGATATTCTCCTCCTTCAGCCGGGCGAGGATCCCGGGCTTCAGGGGCAGACCGGTGCGGTACCCAAAGGCCCTGGTGGTATCCAGACTGGGATAGGTGAGCACGGGAAAGGGATAGTCGTAGACGGCCCC
>JBGUZS010000137.1:0-28562 GCA_045223835.1 Oscillospiraceae bacterium
GCGGCTATTCGGGCCCGCCGGGGGGAGTATCGGGAGGCCGGGCAGCTTCTGGAGCAGGCCTTGGTCCTGACGGAACGTTTCTTCGGCAGGAACGTCGATTATGCCGCAACGGAGCACAGTCTGGCGCTGATCTGCGAAAAACTGGGAAATCCGGAAGCGGCGTTGGAGCGAATGGAAAGCGCCATCACCGATCTGAGCCGCATCCTTGGCCCGGATCATGATCGGGTCGGGCAATGGCGGCGCGAGCTGGCGGATATGCGGGGTACCGGAGCATGAAGGGCATGGATCTGAGCCGGGCTTATTTCCGGGATACCGTGCTGCCGCGGCTGGAGCAGGATCACCCCTCGCTGCTTCCGCGTCTGGCAGCAGGCTTGGCGGGCAATGGATCAGACTGCTTCGGCTATGACGATGAGATCTCCCGGGATCATGATTGGGGCGTGGAATACTTCCTCTGGCTCCCGGAGGAGCTGGCGGGGGAGCGGGAAGCGCTGGAGGCCTGGCGGCAGCAGGTCTTTCGGGACAGTCCCCCATGGACGGGGCGGGTACGGAGCGCCTACGGGGCCCGCATCGGCGTACAGACGGTGGGGGAATTCTACCGGTCGCTTCTGGGAAGCCCCGGCGGTCCGGAGAGCCTGGTGCAATGGCTGCAGGTCCCGGAGGAAAACCTGGCCATGGCCGTAAATGGAGAAGTCTTCCTGGACCGGGAGGGAAGCTTCACGGCGATACGGGATCGCCTTTTGCGGCATTATCCGGACGACGTGAGAAAAAAGAAGCTGGCGGCAAAATGCATGGCGATCGCCCAAACCGGGCAGTACAATTTTCTGCGCATGGCGAAACGGGAGGACTGGGTCACGGTGCGCGCCGTGCTCACCCGTTTTGTGGACAGCGTCATGGGGGCGGCGTTCCTCCTGAACAGGAGATACCGGCCGTATTATAAGTGGTCCTGGCGCGCCTTGGGGGAGCTTCCCATCCTTGGACCGGAGCTGGCCGACGCACTTCTGGAAATCAGCCTGAGCCCGGATTTCTCCCCCGGCGAGCTCCGCCGGCAGAGCGAGCGGATCGAGGCGATTTGCGCGCGTCTGCTGGAGGCTCTGCATCTCTGGGAAGGCGTCACGACCCGCGTGGATTTCTTTACCGCGGCAGGGGAGGAGCTGCAGGCTTCCATCGGTGATGATTTCCTGCGCTCGCTGCCTGCAACATATGAATGAGGTATAATCGTACGATAAAGGAGCGGAATGAAATGAATGAAGCCTATCTGGAAACAGCCCTGTGTTTTAATCCTGTGCTGAGCAAGGAGGGCGCCTGTCAGCTGGAGGATGGAAGCTGGCGTCTGGTGATCGAAGCCCCGGAAGCGAAGGAGATAACCCTCCGCCTGGATGAAAAAGAGTATCCGTTTGTCCCTGGCGAGGAGGGGATGTGGAGCCTGGAGTTCCGTCCCGAGCCCGGCTTCTGGTTCTTCTTCCTGAAGATAGACGGGGCCAACGTCGTCCATCCTGCCTTTCCCATCGGCTTCGGCTACAGCCGACCCATGAATTTCCTGAATGTGCCCGGGGATGACGAGTTCTGGCTCTGCCGGGAGGTGCCCCACGGCTTTGTGGTGCAGGATTACTATCCCAGCGCTGTGACCGGCCGCACGGAATCCTGCCTGGTATACCTTCCGCCCCGGTACTTTGCCGATACGAAAAAATATCCTGTGCTGTATCTGCAGCACGGGCATGGAGAGAACGAGACCTGCTGGATCCATCAGGGCAAGACCAACTGGATCCTGGATAACCTCCTGGCGGAGGGCAAGGCAGAGGAAATGATCGTGATCATGGCCAACGGCATGGTTCAGGTGGATGGTCAGGTCCGTTCCGACCGCTTCACCCAGCTGCTGGTCGAGGATCTCATCCCCTTCGTGGAGGGCCGCTACCGCGTCTCCTCCCGGCGGGAGGATCGGGCGATGGCCGGCTTGTCCATGGGCAGCGTCCAGACCAGCATCACCACCATGACCCACCCGGAGCTGTTCGCCTATATCGGGCTTTTTTCGGGATTCCTGCGGAATATTTTTCCCGATGACAACGTGCATCTGAAGGCCATGGATGACGCAAAGAAGTTCGGGGAGACATACAAGGTCTTTTTCCGCGGCTGCGGGGATCGGGATCAATTCCTCGGCACCTTCCTGGAGGATGATGAGATCGTGAAGCGGAAGGGGGTCCGGGAGGACCGGCATCTTTACCACGGCGGACATGTCTGGGGCGTCTGGCGGGAATGCCTGCGGGATTTCGTCCCCCAATTGTTCCGGGACTGAGCTTGCGGAGAAAAAATGACCGGGAGAAACGGCTGCACCGTTTCTCCCGGTCTTCCTGCCCGGTTTATTGGGCTTCAAAGGAATCCTTGCCCAGACCGCAATCCGGGCAGACCCAATCCTCCGGAACCTCTTCCCAGGGGGTGCCGGGAGCGACGCCGTTCTCCGGATCTCCCACGGCGGGATCGTAAACGTAGCCGCAGACGCAGACATACTTCTTCAAACTGCTTTTCCTCCTTTTCAAATCCAGCGCCTGATGAAAGGTCAGCTGGTAAAATGTACATGGCTGTTGATATGATCCTCGCAGAAACAATGGTATCCCACGCAGCGGGAACAGTAGCGGAACTCCAGCTCCGGGTGATCGGCGTCCGTCCGTCCGCAAACGGCGCATTTATAGACATAGGGGAGGGCTTTCGCATCCCGCTGCGCCTGCCTTGCTGACCGGCGGTATTCGGCGCCGCGGCCAAAAAGCCTTCGAAACAGGGGCTGCACCCGGAAATAGAGCTCGTCCCCGCAGAACAGGAAATAATTGAGGATGCCGATCAGAGGCAGCAGCGTGCGCCCGCTGATCATGATATAGAGATAGAGGATGGCTTCGGCATAGGCCAGCCAGGTCACCTTTATGGGGATGAAGAAAAACAGAAGGACCCGATTTTCCGGCCAAAGGGTGGCAAACACAAAGAACATGCTCAGATTGAGATAGGTGGCGTCCGTCATAATGTCTCTGCCGAAAACAAACCGGACAATGAGGGAATAGAGAATGATGAAGGCCATGCCCAGCAAATAATATACGGTGAACTTGCCCTTGCCCCAGGCCTGCTCCAGCAGTCTGCCGATGAAGTATTCGAAGTACAGCATCAGCACCAGTCCGAGAATGCTGCCGGCACGGGGAACAAAAACAAAACTGATGAGCCGCCAGATTTCTCCCTTCAGGACTCTGTCGGCTGAAAAGACAAGATAATAGACCAGCGTAGAGCTTCTGTCCATCATGGACAGGATATAGATCAGCGCGTTCCCGATGACAATATATAACATCAGGTTCCGGATCCCAAAATTGGGGTGCTTCCACAGGAAACGGTCGACCCGATCCTGGAAGCTCTGCAGCAGCTTCATGATGATCTCCTTTTTCAGTACCGTTCAGTAGTCCTTATATTACAGGAATCAAGCGGGAATGTCCATGAAAGATTCGTAAACTTTTCCGCAGAGGGGAGCGGGGAAGCCTGCGGATGGGACGCGCTGCGGCCGCCCTTGACTGATGGGAGCGGTTATGGTAATTTATATAAATCAAAATCGTTGCGCAAACGGCTGGGAACGCTGCGCCGCAGCGGCTCTACTTACGGATATGGGGTGATCATCATAGGAAAACAATCAGCAAAAAAGAGCGTGATTCAGCAGACGATGCTCCGGGAGAAGCAGCTTTCGCCTATTGCTTCTCTTCTGATTTCGCTGGGCTTCGGGTGTCTGTATTTTCTGGCCGTGTGCTTATGCGCACCCGATACGATCAAGATCATGGCGCTGGTTCTGGCGGCGCTGAGCCTGCTGCTGATCGCCATCAGGAGGAATTTTCTGCGGGAGCGCCTTTTTCTCCCGCTTCTTGCTCTCTCCCTGTTTGTCATCATGGACGGCGTATCGACCTTTTATGCAATCTCAGGAAAATTTGCCCTCCGGGAATTTCTGAAGGTCTTATCCGCGTTCTGCCTGGTCCTGTTGATCCTTACGCTGTCGCCTCTCCATGAGAAGCGGCCCGGCACCCGTGCGGCCGCTGCGATCGCCGTATGCGGAGCGCTGGGCAGCCTGGCGAGCATCGATCTCTTCTCCACCCGCCTGATCAGCGGCGGGATGCTGGGGTTCCTGAGCCTGTTTACCGATGAGTACAAATGGCTGAACGGGGTGGAGGTCGGCACCCGTATGACCTCCATGTTCACGAATCCGAATATTTTCGCCGGTTTTTCCGGGATCGCCGCGCTGCTTTCCCTCGGCCTGACGGGAGAAGCGGAAAAGCGCGGAGAGCGCTGCTTCTATCTGGCGCTGCTCTATTTGAATGCGCTGGCCTTTCTCCTCGCCTTCAGCCTTGGGGCCAGCATTTTTGCCTTTGTATCGCTCCTGATGTTCCTGTTCCTGCTGCCTCGGGAAAAGCGGAGCGGTAGCCTGATCCTGATGCTGGAAACCCTGTTGCTGGTCGTGATTTCCGCAGGCCTGGTCTCCACCACATCCTTCCGGGAATGGAACGGGATCCAACCGATCCCCCTGACCTGCGCCATCGTCGGCGCGGCCCTGCTTTGCGTCCTGGATCAGTTCGTGGGGAAGCGCATCGCCGCCTGGCTGGGCAGGCATGGCCGGGTAATCCCGTATACCGTTGCCGCCGTGCTGGTCCTCCTGGCCGCCTATGCTGCCGCCGCCTGGAACGTTACCGGAGCGGGAGAGGTTTCCAGTGGGGTCACCCTGCGGCGGTCCCTGTATCTGGAGCCGGGGGAGTACACCCTGGAATTCCGGGCGAGCGGTCCGCTTTCGGTAAGAGTCGAAAGCCAAAACCGCCGGGAAACCATGATGCATACCAGCGAACGTCTGTATTCCGGCAGCGCGGAGAAGGCGACCTTCACCGTGCCCGAGGGCAGTCTTGTCCAGTATTTCACCTTCATCTCCAAGGAGAGCGTGACGATCGAATCCGCATCCTGCGGCGGGCAGAAGATCCCCTTGAAATACATGCTTCTGCCGGGCTTTATGGCCAATCGGCTTCAGGGCCTTTTGGCGAACGAGAATGCGATCCAGCGTCTTGTTTTCTTCGAGGACGGAATCAAGCTCTTCAAGCGCAGTCCCGTCATAGGCCTGGGTATGGGCGCCTATGAAAACGGGATCAAGAGCGTGCAGACCTTCTATTATGAAACGAAATTTGCCCATGACCACTATATTGAGTTGCTGGTGCAGGTCGGCATTGTAGGCCTGTTCCTGTTCCTGGCGCTGCTGGTCGTCTCGGCCATCGCAATATGGCGCTCCAGAAAGACGCAGCCCTATGCCCCCGTGCTGGGCGCCGCCCTGGTGTTCATGGCTGGGCATGCCGCCGTAGAAGTAGTATTTTCCACCTTCGCCTACCTGCCCATGGCATTCGGGGTATTTGCGCTGATCGACCTGAGCTGCGGACAGGCGATACCAAAACCGAGCCTTTCCAAGCTGGCGAAGAACATCGTGATGGGCGTACTCGCAGCCTGCATCTTTGTCTACGGCATCTTCATCGCCTGCAATATTGCGGCCAACAATCTTCTGGAGCGGAACCCGACCATGGAGTCCGTGGAAACGGCGGTCAGTCTGGATAAGTTTGAATGGGCTGATTATGCGCTGGCCTACGTCAACAGCGCCATGGATCCGGAGGTGAGCTTGGGGACGAGGATCCAGGCGGATGAGTATGCCGAGCGGCTGTCCAGGGTGAGCTCCAATACGGTGCCGATCTACCTGGCCCAGTATTATTTCAGCACCAATCGGATGGAAAAGGGCCTGCAGATGGTAGAGAAATATGTGGATTATGTGTCGTCGGATCGCTCCGCATGGCAGACGGCCTTTGACCTTCTGATGTCCGTAGAAACGGATACCGGAGTATATCGGGACGGCGTCTCCCGGATCGCAAAGAAGCTGGATGACTGGAATGCGCAGAACCTGGGAGATATCCAGGTGAGCACCGAAACGGAAGAATTCCTGGCGAAGTACCGGAGCAGCTGAGCCTGCTTCCGCCAATAGGCAAACGGTCCCGGGGCAGACGCTCCCGGGACCGTTTTTCGATTCGGATTCTGTTTTCGTTTTCCGGCGGTAAAGGATCTACCGGGCCTTTTCCAGAAGACGCCGTTTTTCCTCTTCGGCCTGCTGTACGCCGGTCTCCTCGGTAAAGCCCCATTCCTCCCGCAGGTTTTCCAGGATCCGGTCATAGGTGGAGGCGGCCTTGCCGTATTCCCCCATGATCTCATAGATCATGGCGATCCCCTGGAGGGCGTCGTAGTATCTCGGCCTGGGGTCGCAGGCATAGGATTCCTCATAACAGGCGATGGCCTGGTCATATTCTCCCTTCCGGGCGTGGTACTGCGCCGCCTCGAAGAGAAAACCGCCGTCTCCGGCATATGCTTCTTTCCCCGCACGGATGATCCCGTCCGCCTTTTCCGCGTCATACTCCGCCAGAGCGATATACGCTTCATATGCGGTGAGGAGGAAGGGTTTATGCCCCGGGAGCTTCCGGCAGGCTTCGAGCGCCTGCCGTGCCTCCACGACGCGGTGGTCGGCGATGAGATTGTCGATCAGATAATAGTAGGGCAGGGGTGAGCGGGCTGCCTCTTCGCTTTCGGAGATCAGCTCCCGATAAAACGCAATGGCTTTGGAATGGTTGGAGCAGTTCCAGTCCCAGGCTACATGCCCTTCGGCCAACTCCAACAGCCATTGACAATCCTTTTTCCCCGGGGCAAGCCGGATCGACTCCCGGGCATAGCGGCTCACCTTTGCGGCGTCGGCATCCATGCGGTGATGGTACAGGCGGGCCAGCAGGCTCAGCACAAGGCCCTTATCCGGATAGGTATTCAGCTGTTCCTTCAGGTATTCCTCGTAGTCCAGGAACAGATCGCCGGGAAGCTCGCTCTCCGTATCCATCCGGTTTTCGATCCGCTGAAGCTTCTGCTCCGCAGAGAGGTCAAAGAGATCATCGATGCTCACGCCGAATTCACCGGCCAGTGCAGGAAGGAGGGTGATATCCGGCATAGAGGCGGAGTTCTCCCATTTGGAGACGGACTGGGGCGTGACGCCCAGCCTCTGTGCCAGCTGGTCCTGGGTGAGT
The DNA here is from genome assembly GCA_045223835.1 of Oscillospiraceae bacterium. GTDB lineage: Bacteria > Bacillota > Clostridia > Oscillospirales > Oscillospiraceae > UBA1774. The sequence continues at coordinate 7,095 of JBGUZS010000137.1, forward strand.
CCGGCCTTAAATCGGAGCTGTTTGATTTTTCGTCCTAATTCCATGTTCATTCTTCTTTCCCTTGTGTTTTCGGCGCCTTTCATCCATGAGTATATGCGCCGGAGCCACTGAGTTCAAGAACGCAGACGGATAGGGGACTCAACTGTCGGTTGCCTGTGGGGAATACGCAAATTCCCGCCGGGCCGGGACCTAACCGGCTTACCCGCTGCCGGCGAAACCCAGGCGAGGGATCGGAGGCCTCTGATTTGCTGCGCATGGAGGGCAGGCAGGCTTCCCGGCGACAGGCCCTGTACAGGAGGCTGCCTATTCCTGCCCGAGCAGTCTGGCGATCGCCATACTCGTCTCAGATAAGCGATCCCGCATTTCTCTTGTCATATGCCATGCCCATTTCGGGTCCCCGGGCGCCATGGGGTGGATATCCGAAACCATCAGAAGGCCGACTGCCCGCAGCCCCAGATACCGCGATACGCTGAAAACGGCGGACGTCTCCATATCGACCCCGACGGCACCTTTTTCCCGCCAAAGCCTTTCCTTCTCAAAGGTCTGACGGTAGACGGCGTCCGTTGAGACGATCGGGCAGGTTTTCCCCTGCACCTGAGAAGCCGCAATTTCCAGCAGCCTGCCGTCCGGCTCGGAGAACTCGATAGATTCATAGTAGTGAAGCGAGGTGCCCTCCTCTACGAAGGCTTTATCCGGCATAATGATCTCTCCGACCTTCAGCTGCGGATCAAAGGCGCCGCACATCCCGACGGCGATGATGGTTTCTACGCCCAGTGCGGCAAGGGTTTCCACCGTGTCGGCGGCCTGGGGCGCACCCCGGCCTCCATCCAGAAAACAAATCGGGTATTCCCCGGTTTCCCAGATCGGGCAGCGATTCAAAAAGCGGGGAAAAGCTTCCGGCATTTCCCTTGCGGAATAGTGACCGCAGAGGTATTCGACGCCTCTGCTCATAAAAAAGACGATGGCTGTTTTGGGAAGGACCAGACGGCATTCCCGGTGTGCACTGCTGATCTGTTCTTTCGCTTTGATGATCGGTTCCGAATGGTCGTTTGAAAGGCGCCACATGGCAGATCTCCTCAATTCAATCCCGGTCGTTGCGGCGATTATACTATATGCCGCCGGAGCAGGCAACAAATTTCCCGGAAGGGGATCCGGTTTTCCCAGCCATGACAGGAAAAAGGAAAGATGGATTTGCGTTTTTGACAGATGGATTCGAACTCTTGGAAAAATCAAGTGATATATCTCGCTTGCGCTCGATGTGATATCATTTGCTGACGCAAATTGTGATATACTCGGCTTACGCCGAATGTGATATGATATAAATCCACCCACGCCCGCAGGCATATCACTCGCCGGAGGCGTATATCACACGCGGAGCGTATATCACAAATCCACGAAGTGGATTTATATCGTTGAAAAAGCCTCGTCTTTCGACGAGGCTTTTTCATGGCGGAGGGTGCAGGATTCGAACCCGCGTGGGGTTTCCCCCTAACGGTTTTCAAGACCGCCCCGTTATGACCACTTCGGTAACCCTCCGCATTCGCTCCCCATGCAGGATTGCCGCCCTGTATTCGGAGCAAATGGAGTTTAGCATAGCGGGCTCCCTTTGTCAAACGATGAAGCAGAGAATTTTGTAAAAGCGGTTGAAATGGAATAGAGGATAGGGTAAAATACAGGATTAGAAAAGCTTGTGCAAGAAGGAATACATATTTGGAGGTTGATTATGAGCAAAGTACCCTTTTCCGAAGATGAGTTCAAGGTCATAGGCGAACACATCAATACCACCTCCTTCGGCGGGAGGTTCTTTGGCCGCAGCATTCCCAAGTATAATACCCCCATCACCCCCAAGGAGAATCTGGCGCTTTGCCTCAAGAGGGAAAAGCCCTATTGGTTCCCCAGCTCCTCGGACTTCTGCAATCTGGAATCCCGCACCAATCTGGACCATGTGGCCCGGGCGGAGGTCATGGATATGGGTCCTCCCTATAAGGACGAGGAAAAGGGCGGCAAGGACCTCTTCGGCGTGGAGTGGGTTTATGTGCCCACCGTGGGGGGCAGCATGGTGCAGCCCGGCAACCCCACCCTGCTGGATGTAAACGATTGGCCGGAGGTCATCAAATTTCCGGATATCGACGCGCTGGATTGGGATGAATGCCGCCGGCTGAACAGCGTGCTGAACGAGTCCACCCGCAGCCTGCACGTCACCTTCCAGAACGGCATTTTCGAGCGGCTTATCAGCTTCATGGATTTTGAAAACGCCGCGCTTGCGCTGATCGACGAGGAACAGCAGGATGCGGTCCATGCCCTTTTCACCAAGCTCTGTGAAATGTACGAGAGCATGATCGACCATTACCTGGATATCCTGAAACTGGACGGCATCGTTTTCCATGACGACTGGGGCAGCCAGCGCGCGCCCTTCTTCTCCCTGGATGTATGCCTGGAGATGGTCGCCCCCTATATCAAGCGTATCGCGGATTACTGCCATTCCAAGGGCATGTGGTTCCAGCAGCATTGCTGCGGTAAGAATGAGCTCCTGGTCCCCGCCATGATCTATGCCGGTGTGGATATGTGGTATCCCCAGACCATGAACGACGTCAACATGCTCCGGGATAAGTACGGCGATAAGATCATGTTCTCCATCGCGCCTCCCGCCCTGGGGCCCGACGCCAGCGACGCGGAGGTGGAAGCCGCCGCCGATGCATTCGTGCAGAAGTATGCCGCCGACTTTGCGGAGAAGCCCTTTGTGGTTTCCTCCTTCTTTGGCGATCCCCGGTTCACCAAGGCGATTTATAAATACAGCCGCATCGCGCTGGCCTGACCGGTCGGACCATTAGCAAAGCAGATGCGCCGTCTGCGGCATGACCGCAGACGGCTTTTCCCTGCCGGAAAGGAGATCTATGGGTCGGGAAATCGTATTCCTGAGTTGGGATCCAACACGGTGCCGCCATTGCTTCGGCTGCATTGCGATCTGCCCCCAGAACGCCCTGGGGGTGGATGAAGCAGGAAACCTGAGCTATCAGCTCCACAGATGCATCCGCTGCTTCCGCTGCGCCGGAGCATGTCTGCATGGAGCCCTGAGGGCTGTTCGGGAAGAGACGTGAAAACCGCATCGGGCAGGGGCCTCCGGGTAACCGGAGGCCCCTGGAAGCTTAAACGGCGCTGTTCTCTGCGCCTTTCCGGGGGATCGGCGCGGGCCATAGGAGCAAAACAGGGGAGCTATGCGTCGAAAACACAAAATGGTGAATAAAATTTCGGATAGCCCTTGACATATCCATAAATAGTGAATATAATCTCACAATAAATGAAACTATATTCAAGGTAACAGGAACGGAGTATGATGATCATGAAGAAGGTGTTCATCGACGGCAGCGCAGGCACCACCGGACTGCGCATCCATGACCGGCTGAATGCCAGGGGAGACCTGGCACTTCTGACCCTGTCGGATGATCAGCGCAAGGATCCGAAGTACAGGCTGGAGGCCATGAAACAGGCGGACGTGGTATTTCTGTGCCTGCCGGACGCAGCGGCCATCGAGGCAGAAGCGCTGATCGATCAGACGGAGGCCATCGTCCTGGACACCTCTACCGCCCACAGAACGGCAGCAGGATGGTGCTACGGCTTCCCGGAGCTCAGCGATGCGCGGAGAGAGGAGATCATCCATTCCCGCCGAATCGCCGTGCCTGGATGTCATGCCAGCGGCTTCATCGCCTTGGTCCAGCCGCTGGTGGAGGCGGGCATCCTGGGGGAGGACGCGCTTCTGACCTGTCATTCCCTCACCGGGTACAGCGGCGGCGGAAAGAGCATGATCGCCGATTATACCCAGGCGGCACGCAGCCCGCTTTTGGATTCTCCCCGACAATATGCCCTGGCCCAGCAGCATAAACACCTGAAGGAGATGCGCCATATCGCCGGGCTGAAGGAGTTTCCGGTATTCTGCCCCATCGTGGCGGATTTCTACAGCGGTATGGAGGTCACCGTTCCCCTGTTCCGCAGCCAGCTTCGGAGCGGTGCGGGACCGGAGGACATACGGGCGGCTTACAGGAATAAGTACAGAGGACCGATCCTGACATACCGGGAAAAGCTGGAGGAGGGCGGCTTCCTTGCCGCCGGACTGCTTTCCGGGAAAGACGGTATGGAGGTGTCCGTGAATGGGAACGAGGATCGTATCCTGCTCACGGCGGTGTATGATAATCTGGGTAAGGGAGCCTCCGGCGCGGCGATCGAATGCATGAATCTCGCGCTGGGACTGGATCCGGCTTACGGATTAGCGCTTTGACGGAGGGAAGAACATGAAACAGATTTCGAGCGGCGTCTGCGCCGCACAGGGATTTCAGGCAAACGGCGTGCATTGCGGCATTCGGAAGAGCCGGACGAAACGGGATCTTTCTCTGATTTTCAGCAGCAAGCCCTGTTCGGCGGCGGCAGTCTATACCACCAACCTGGTGAAGGGGGCGCCCCTCGCCGTCACGAAGGCGCATCTGCGGGACGGCAGGGCCCAGGCGGTGATCTGCAACAGCGGGAATGCGAACACCTGCAACGCCGATGGAATCGAGATCGCGGAGAAGATGAGCGCCCTTGCCGCGGAGGCGCTGCAGATCTCCCCGATGGATATCGTGGTTGCCTCCACGGGAGTGATCGGGCAGCCCCTGGATATCGAGCCGATCAAAAACGGGATACCGCAGCTGGCGGCGGGCCTGGGAGACCATTCTGGGCTGGCAGCGGAGGGCATCATGACCACCGACACCCGCATGAAGGAAGTCGCCGTGGAGTTCACCGTCGGCGGAGCTGTCTGCCGTCTCGGCGGGATCGCCAAGGGATCGGGCATGATCCATCCCAATATGGCCACTATGCTGGTGTTTCTGACAACGGACTGCGCCATCTCCCCCGAAATGCTTCAAAAAGCCCTGTCCACCGACGTACAGGAGACCTTCAACATGGTAAGCGTGGACGGGGATACCTCCACCAACGATATGGTAGCCATCCTGGCCAACGGCATGGCGGGGAATCCGGAGATCCGGCAGGAGGGCGAGGACTTTTCCGCCTTTATGCAGGCGCTGAATACCGTTACCGTATACCTTTGCCGGGGCATTGCGGGGGACGGGGAAGGGGCGACAAAGCTCCTGGAATGCCGGGTGACCGGCGCAGCGGATCTGCAGACGGCGAAAACAGTGGCCAAGAGCGTGATCTGCTCCTCCCTGCTGAAGGCGGCCATGTTCGGCGCGGACGCCAACTGGGGCCGCGTACTGTGTGCCATCGGATACAGCGGAGCAGAGGTGGATGTGGACAGGATAGATGTAGCTTTCCGCTCGGCAAAGGGGGAGATTTCCGTCTGCCGAAACGGAGCGGGCATTCCCTTCTCGGAGGAAAAAGCCAAGGAGATCCTGTCGGAAGGGGAGATCGATATCCTGGTGGAGCTGAACAGCGGCGAAGCCGCCTCCACCGCCTGGGGCTGCGATCTTACCTATGACTATGTGAAGATCAACGGGGACTATCGGACCTGAGAGGAGAGATCGAAATGGATATATCCAATGCGCAGCGGGCTTCGATCCTGGTGGAAGCCCTCCCGTATATCCAGGAGTATACCGGCAAGATCGCCGTGATCAAATACGGCGGGAACGCCATGATCGATGAGGAAAAGAAGGACTCCGTCATGCGGGATATCGTTCTCCTGAATCTCATCGGGGTAAAGGTAGTCCTTGTCCATGGCGGCGGTCCGGAGATCACGGAGATGCTGCGCCGGGTGGGAAAGGAGAGCCGCTTCGTCAACGGCCTTCGGGTCACCGATCGGGAAACGGTGGAGATCGTACAGATGGTGCTCGCGGGCAAGGTCAACAAAAGTCTGGTGAACCTTATCCAGAACAAAGGCGGAAAGGCCATCGGCCTTTCCGGTATGGACGGCCATCTGATCGAGGCCACGATCCGGGATCAGGAGCTGGGATACGTCGGCGAGATTACCCGCGTCAATGTTCAGCCCCTGCTGGATATGCTGGACCGGGGGTACATCCCCGTGGTTTCTACCCTGGGCTGCGACAATGAAGGCAACGTTTACAACATCAACGCGGATACGGCTGCAGCCAGGATCGCCGGCGCTCTTTGCGCGGAATGTCTGATCTCCATGACGGATATCTGCGGCATCCTGCGGGATAAGGACGATCCCTCCACCCTGATCCATGAGATCGGCGTGAGCGAGGCGCCGGAGCTGGTACAGCAGGGGATCATCAGCGGCGGCATGATCCCCAAGGTGGAATGCTGCATAAACGCCATTCACTGGGGCGTACAGAAGGTCTTTATCCTGGATGGGCGCATTCCCCATGCGATCCTCATCGAGACCCTGACCGATGAAGGCCTGGGCACCATGTTCGTCAACCGTTAGGAGGGATATTATGGACTGGATGGAGCTGGACAAAACCTACCTGGCCAATACTTACGCCCGTTTCCCCGTCACCCTGGTCCGGGGAGAGGGCTCCACCGTTTGGGATGATGCGGGCAAGCGGTATACCGATCTTTCCGGCGGCATTGCCGTCAACACCTTCGGGTTCTCCGATCCCGTATGGGTCAAGGCGGTGACGGATCAGCTGACCAAGGTGCAGCATACCTCGAATCTGTTTTATACTCAGCCGGATATCCTCCTGGCAAAGGAACTCTGCGCCAGGACCGGCATGAAGAAGGTTTTCTTCTCCAATTCCGGCGCGGAGGCAAACGAATGCGCCATCAAGGTCGCCCGGAAATATGCCCAGGAGAAATACGGAAAGGACCACTATTCTATCGTAACGCTGGTAAACAGCTTCCATGGGCGTACCCTGACTACCCTGGCCGCTACGGGGCAGGAGGCCTTCCACAAGGACTTTACCCCGCTGACCGAAGGCTTCCTGTATGTGGAAGCCAACAATATCCCTGCGCTGGAGGAAGCCGTGAATACCCATCCCTGCGCCGGTATCCTCCTGGAGGTGGTCCAGGGAGAGGGCGGCGTGATCCCGCTGGAGCAGGACTTCGTACAGGCGGCTGCCCGCCTGGCTGCCGAGAAGGATATCCTGCTCATGGCGGATGAGGTGCAGATCGGCAACGGCCGCAGCGGGAAGCTGTACGGATATATGCATTACGGCGTCCGGCCGGACGTGGTGACCACCGCAAAGGGACTGGGCGGCGGTCTGCCCCTTGGCGCGACCCTGATCGGGGAGAAGGCGAAGGACGTGCTCACCCCCGGGAGTCATGGCTCCACCTTCGGCGGCAACCCCGTGTGCTGCGCAGGAGCGCTGAGCATCCTGAACCGGCTTGACGAGGCTATGCTGGCCGGGGTGGAAAAGCGGTCCCGCCTTGTACGGCAGGGCCTGGAAGGGGCGCCCGGCGTGAAAAGCGTTACCGGCTTGGGGCTGATGCTGGGGATCGAAACGGAGAAGCCCTGCGGGGAAGTGATCGCAGCCTGCCGGGAAAAGGGCGTGCTGGTGATCTCCGCCAAAACGAAGGTGCGGCTGCTGCCGGCGCTGAACATCCCGGAGGAGCAGCTGAGCGCTGCCGTGCAGGTCATTCGGGAAGCCTGCAGCGAATAAGGAGAAAGACAATGGATTTGAAAGGAAGAGATTTTCTCAAGCTGCTGGACCTGACTCCTGAGGAGATCGGCGGACTGATCGACCTGGCCGCCAAGCTGAAGGCGGAGAAGAAGGCCGGCGTTTCCCATAAGCTCTGCGAAGGAAAGCAAATTGCCCTGATCTTTGAGAAAACCAGCACCCGGACCCGGTGCAGCTTCGAGGTGGCGGCCAGGGATCTGGGCATGGGGGTGACTTACCTGGATCCCTCCGGCTCCCAGATCGGCAGGAAGGAGAGCATCGCGGATACGGCCCGGGTGCTTTCCACCATGTTTGATGGGATAGAGTATCGAGGCTACGGCCAGAGCATCGTGGAGGAATTGGCGGAATATGCCTCCGTGCCCGTTTGGAACGGACTTACGGATGAATTCCATCCGACCCAGATCCTGGCGGATCTTCTCACCCTGCGGGAACAGTTCGGCCGGCTGAAGGGTCTGCATTTCACCTATATGGGGGACGCCCGCTTCAATATGGGCAATTCCCTGATGGTGGGCTGCGCAAAAATGGGCGTTCATTTCACCGCCTGCGCGCCGGAGGGGTATTTCCCGGCACCTGAGCTGCAGGCCCAATGCAGGGAGATCGCAGAGGAGACCGGTGCCACCCTGCGCTTCTGCACTGATCCCCAAGAAGCGGTGCGGGAGGCGGACGCGATCTATACGGATATCTGGGTATCCATGGGCGAGCCGGCAGAGGTCTGGGAGGAGCGGATCCGTGTCCTGGGGCCGTATCAGGTAAACCGGGTGCTGATGGAAATGGCGCCCGAAAAGGCGGTATTCATGCATTGTCTTCCCGCCTATCATGATAAAAAAACGACGATCGGCAGGGAAATGTGCGAGCGCTTCCACCGGGAGAGCATGGAAGTGACCAACGAGGTCTTTGAGGGCCCGCAATCCGTCGTGTTCCGGGAGGCGGAGAACCGGATGCACACCATCAAAGCGGTAATGGCGGCGACGCTTGCCGGAGTACAGGCTGTATGAAAAAACGGTTTTTGGTCCTTGAGGACGGACAGATTTTTGAAGGGCGCGCCTTCGGCGCCGACGCGGAGCGGGTGGGAGAACTGGTCTTTACCACCGGCATGTGCGGCTATATCGAGACCCTGACCGACCCCAGTTATTACGGACAGATCGTGCTACAGACCTTTCCCTCCATCGGCAATTATGGGATCATCCCCGAGGATTTTGAGGGCAGCTGTCAGGTACGGGGCTATGTGGTCCGGGAGCTGTGCAGCGAACCCTCCAACTTCCGTTCGGCGGGAACGGTGGACGAGTTCCTGAAAGAACGGGGCGTACCCGGTGTCTCCGGCGTGGATACCCGGGAAATCACCCGTATCATCCGGGAGCATGGGGTGATGAACGCCATCCTCTGCGACACCCCACCGAAGTCCCTGGAGGCGGTCAAGGACTTCCGGATCACTCATGCGGTAGCCCATGTTTCAACTTCTGAGGAGGAAACCTATCCTGCGATCGGCGAAGAGCGGTTCCGCGTTGCGCTGCTGGATTACGGGGAGAAGAGAAATATCCTCCGGGAACTCTGCAAACGGGGCTGCACCGTTGAACGGTATCCCTATGATACTCCTGCGGAGCGGATCTTGGCGGGGAACTATGACGGAGTGATGCTCTCCAACGGCCCAGGGGATCCGGCGGAGAATGCCGGGCCGATCGCGGAACTGCGCAAGCTTTTCGGTAAGCTTCCGATGTTCGGCATCTGCCTGGGACACCAGCTCATGGCCCTCTCCCAGGGGGGAGAGACGGTGAAGCTGAAATACGGTCATCGCGGCGCAAATCAACCCGTTCGCGACCTTGCGGGCGGCAGAACTTACATTACCAGCCAGAATCACGGCTATGCCGTGGTCTCCGAAAGCCTGAAAAACGGCGTGGTGCGCTATATCCAGGCGAACGACAGGACCTGCGAAGGGATCGAGTACCCGGAGTCCCGCGCCTTCTCTGTGCAGTTCCACCCGGAGGCCTGCGCGGGGCCGGCGGATACGTCGTTCCTGTTCGACCGCTTCTGCGCTTTGATGGGAGGCGAGATGAATGCCAAGGGATAAAAGCATCAAAAAGGTGCTGGTCATCGGCTCCGGACCGATCGTCATCGGTCAGGCGGCGGAGTTCGATTATGCCGGTGCTCAGGCCTGTCGGGTGCTGAAAAGCGAAGGGGTCAGCGTGGTGCTGGTGAACTCCAACCCCGCCACAATCATGACGGATAAAGCCCTGGCGGATGAGATCTACCTGGAGCCCCTTACCACGGCCTCCGTCAAACGGATCATCGAGAAGGAAAAGCCGGATAGTCTTCTGGCCGGTCTGGGGGGCCAGACGGGTCTCACGCTGGCGATGAAGCTCCATGCGGAAGGCTTTCTGCAGGCTCATGGCGTCCGGCTGATCGGCACAAACGCGGAAGCGATCGACAAGGCGGAGGACCGCAAGCTCTTCAAGGAGACCATGGAAGCCATCGGCGAGCCGGTGATCCCTTCGGATATCGCGAACGATCTGGATACGGCCCTGGATATCGCAGCCCGGATCGGTTATCCCGTGATCGTACGCCCCGCCTTCACCCTGGGAGGCTCGGGGGGCGGCGTGGCCTACTCGGAGGAGGAGCTTCGCACAGTCGCACGAACGGGGCTGGACGCCTCTCCCATCACCCAGATCCTTGTGGAGAAGTATATCTACGGGTGGAAGGAGATCGAGTTTGAGACGATGCGGGACGGCGCCGGCAACGTGATCGCCGTCTGCAGCATGGAAAACGTGGATCCGGTGGGGGTGCATACCGGGGACAGCATCGTTGTTGCGCCTACCCTGACGCTGGCCAACAAGGAGTTCCAGATGCTGCGGAGCGCGGCGCTCAACATCATCTCCGCCCTGGAGATTGTGGGCGGCTGCAACTGCCAGTTTGCCCTGGACCCCAAGAGCATGGATTATGCTGTGATCGAGGTGAATCCCCGGGTATCCCGGTCCTCCGCCCTGGCATCGAAGGCGACGGGGTATCCCATCGCCAAGATCACCACAAAGCTGGCCCTGGGCTATACCCTGGACGAGATCCCCAACGATATCACGGGAAAGACCTGCGCCTGCTTCGAACCCACCATCGACTATGTGGTGGTGAAATTCCCCAAATGGCCCTTTGATAAATTCCCCGGCGCATCCCATAAGCTGGGCACCCAGATGAAGGCGACAGGCGAGGTCATGGCCATCGGCAGCAGCTTCGAAATGGCGCTCATGAAGGCAGTGCGGGGAGCGGAGATCCATCTGGATACTCTGCGGGCAGAACCCCTGAGCGATGAACCGGTGGAGGAGCGCCTGAAGAAATGTGATGACCGCCGCCTCTTCACCGTGTTTGAGGCGATCCGGAAGGGCGTCAGTCTGGAACGGATCAATGAGATCACCCGGATCGACCTGCTGTTTCTGCGGAGTATCCGCCGCCTGGCAGAGTATGAGGCGGCGCTGGAGCAGGGCCTGACCCCGGAGCTGTACCGGGAGGGAAAACGGCTGGGCTATCCCGATGCGGCCATCCATCGCCTTTCCGACGCCGGAGAGCTGCCGGAATTCCGTGCCGCCTTCAAGATGGTGGATACCTGCGGAGCGGAGATGGATGCGGAGACGCCCTATTTCTACGCGACGGCTGACGAAGTATGCGAATCCAGGAGCTTTCACCGGTCCGGAAAGCCGGTGGTGATGGTCCTGGGCTCCGGCCCGATCCGTATCGGACAGGGTATTGAATTCGACTATTCCTCCGTTCACTGCGTCTGGACCCTGCAGAAGATGGGGTACGATGTGGTGATCGTGAACAACAATCCGGAGACGGTCTCTACGGACTACGACACCGCAGACCGACTGTATTTTGAACCGCTGACGCCGGAGGACGTGATGCAGATCATCCGGGTGGAGAAGCCGGTCGGCGTGGTGGTGGCCTTCGGCGGACAGACGGCCATTGCGCTAACGGCGTTCCTGGATAAGCAGGGGATACCCATCCTTGGCACCTCCGCCTCGGGCATCGATCTGGCGGAGGATCGGGAGCGTTTCGACCACCTCCTGGAGAAGCTGGGGATATCCCGCCCGAAGGGCAAAGGGGTGAACACCCTGGATGAAGCCCTGGCCGCGGCAGAGGAACTGGGTTACCCGGTCCTGCTGCGCCCCTCCTATGTCATCGGCGGACAGAATATGCAGATCATTCACAATGCCGCGGACGTCCGACGCTATATGGAACGCATCCTGGCCCAGGGGATCGATAATCCGGTGCTGGTGGACAAATACATGGAGGGGACCGAGCTGGAGGTCGACGTGATCTCCGACGGGACGGATATCCTGATCCCCGGGATCATGGAGCATATCGAGCGGGCGGGAGTCCACAGCGGGGATTCCATCGCCGTATATCCCCCCTATAATCTGAATGATATGATGACCGAGGAGATCGTGGACTGCTCCAGGAAGCTGGCCTTGTCCCTGGGAACGCAGGGCCTGGTCAACATCCAGTACCTGATCTACCGGAACCGTCTGTATGTGATCGAGGTCAATCCCCGGGCCTCCCGTACCGTGCCCTATATCAGCAAGGTTACCGGCCTGCCTATGGTGGACGTGGCCTCCCGGGTGATGCTGGGCGCGAAGCTGAAGGACCTGGGGTATGAGCCGGGTCTGCTGAACCCGCCGCCGTACTGGGCCGTGAAGGTTCCCGTCTTCTCCTTCGAAAAGCTGACGGATGTGAACGCATACCTGGGTCCGGAAATGAAATCCACTGGCGAGGTGCTGGGGATCGGCAGGACGCTGCCGGAAGCCCTGTTCAAGGGACTGACCTCCGCCGGGATGACTCTGCAGCCCGGATCGGACCAGGAGCCGGGCGTGCTGGTGAGCGTGGACAGCCATGATCTTCCGGAGATCGTCTCTCTGGCCAAGAAGCTGGATGATCTGCATTTCCGCATTTATGCCACACCGGAGACGGCGGAGGAGATCGCAAAGCTGGGGATCGACGTGGAGACGGTGAAGGGCATCCGGGAGAGCGACCATGTATTTGACCTGCTGGACAGCGGATGGATCAACTGCATCGTATATACCGGCGCTCTGATGGACGACACGGTGGAGGACTATATCGCCCTTCATCGGCGGGCGCTGCTTCGCTCCATTCCCTGTTTCACCTCTCTGGATACGGCAAACGCCCTGGCGGACATGATCGCCGGCCGATTCAACCAGCAGAATACGGAGCTTGTGGATATCAGCCATATGCGCACCGCCCGCCAGACCCTGGAGTTTGCCAAGATGCAGGCGACGGGCGACGATTATATCTTTATCGAAGAGCCGGAGGGGGGGATCTCCTGTCCGGAATCCCTGAGCGTGAGCCTGTGCGACAGGAACCGGGGGATCGGCGGATACGGGATCGTGCTCATCGGCCCCAGTCAGGTGGCGGACGCCCGTATGCGCATCTACAACCGGGACGGAACGGACGGCGGCATGGGCGGAAACGCGATCCGGTGCGTGGGCAAATATCTGTACGACAGCGGCCGGGTCAGAAAAAGGGAGATGCGGATAGAAACCTCGGCCGGGGTGAAGGAGCTGCGCCTGTATACCAGCGGGGAAGAAGTGAACCTGGTTACGGTGAAGATGGGTGTTCCGGAATTCCATCCGGCCCTGATCCCTGTGGATCTGCCGGGGGAACGGATCCTGGACCGCCCGGTGAAGATCGCAGACGGGCGATACAGCGTCAACTGCCTGTCTCTTGGGAATCCGCACTGCGTCGTATTTGTGGAACGGGTGGATCGTTTTCCCGTGGAGACGGTGGGCCCCTTGTTCGAGCACGGAGAGATATTCCCCCAGCGGGTGAATACGGAATTCGTGCGGGTCGTGAACCGGAATATGCTGAAAATGCGCGTCTACGAACGGGGCAACGGGGAAACCAATGCCTGCGGCACCGGCGCCTGCGCCGCCGTCATCGCGGCTGTGGAAAACGGCCTGTGCGAGAAGGGGGAGACCGTCACCGTCAAGGTGCGGGGCGGCGACCTGATGGTGGTGTACGACGATACGGGGGTGACTCTGACGGGGGACGCGGTGATGGTGTATCGGGGCAGCTTCCGATACTGAGGATCGGTATCCCGCTGTGGGGATGAACAAGAAAACCGGGAATTGTTTTCATTTTTTATGCATTTGCCTATAGACAAATGGGTTTCCTTGTGCTATGATGTGAACAGTTCAAACAACAATTGAATGCACTTGTCATCTTGGCCGTACGATCAGCTTGATCAGGTCCTGATGTAGACGGAATGGGGTGCAAAGCCCCGCGTTGCCGACGCTGTAAGCGTGAGACCGGTCCGAAGACGTAGAGTCTGGGCGAAAGCCAGCCACTGGGAGCATTCCTGGGAAGGTAGGAACCGGGCGCAGGAGAAGTCTTTTCTCCCTATCGCGAGTCAGAAGACTTACGAGTGTATGTTCCGCAGCTTTGCTGCGGGTTAACACGAGCGGTCTACTCGTGGATTGATTGCATGAATAACGGATGCTTCAATTCCCTTTGTTTGGAATGAGGCATCCGTTCATTTTTATTTGTTTCCTGAAGCGGAATGCGGCTCCGCTTTTTGGATAATTCCTCCATAAGTTACCTCCATCCTCTTGCACCTCTTGCACGGCGTGAAATCCGCCGTCTGTTCGGACGCAGACGGCGGGTGCTCCGCCAAAAATGATGACTGACTGAAACGGGAGTCGATCCTGACAAAAGGCGCTGCACCGGCGGCCATGCGGCATGGCCTCAGTGCAGCGCCTTTTGTGTTTTTTTGTCGGCGGAAGAGGTCCTCAGGTTTTGCCCGGAGCCGTCCAGCGCCAGTAGTACTGCGCTATGCGGAATCGACGAAGGACCTCCCGAATCTTCTCGCCCGGCGCTTCCGTTACGGCGTTATCCTGCCAATACAGCTTATAGGTGTGCACCAGGGGAGAGGCATCCATCATTTCGTTGGCGGTCTGCATGTACCGGTTTCCCTCCAGGCCGGACAGCCGGAAGAAAAGGTTCATCAGAAAACAGGGGCTGATCTTCGGCCCCTCTCCGACGAAATCGAAGCCCAGCGCCTCCTTGGCGGATTCGTTGGCATGGATGAGATAGGGGGTGCAGTAATAGTTGCAGAAGCCCTCCGTTGTGCGAAAATCAAAATTCACCCCGAGCCGCTGATACACGCTGTTGCCATTCCCCATCCAGGGATTATGGTCTCCGAATACGATCAGCACCACCGGCTCATCCAAGGCATCCAGCTTGTCAGCCAGCTCCGCTACATTCTTTCCTGTGTTGGCGATCCCGGCAAAATAATTCCGCAGGATATTCAGCTCCGCCTCGGTATACCCTTCGTTCACAACGGGATTTGTGTCGTACCAATAGGTATCTGCATCATAGGGACCGTGATTCTGATAGGTGACGCTGAAGCTGAAATACGGATCATCCGAGGCGGCCAGGTGCGCCCGGAGCATTTCGTAAAGGTCCGGAATGAAGAGATCGTCATTGATGATGGAGCCGTTGATGGCTCCGTATTTGTTTTCGTAGAAATAGTAATTGTCGAACCCGAGGTAGCGGTTGACGTTGCCCCGGTTATAAAACCAGTCGTAGCAGGGGTGGCCTCCCTCGGCATAGTATCCCTGGGATTTCAGATAGCGGACGTAGGAGTTGCAGTCCGCCCGAAAGTCCGAAGCTTCCGCGAAGCCCGTCAGGAAGCTCCATTCCGTATCCACGGTCCCTCCGGCGAAAATATTGGTGATCAGTTCGCCGTGGTAGCTTCTGGATTCCAGATCATGCATGGGCCCATAGACGAAATCTTTCAGCTGGGGGACGCCGAATTTGGAAAAATCATTATAGGCCTCCAGCATCAGGGACACGATATGGACCTTTTTCTCCTCCGGCATGTCCGTATCCGTATGCGCATTCAGGATCCCGCGGGCGGCGTCCGCGCTGTATCCTTCCGGTTCGGTGCGCTTCGCATCCTGAATGCTCCGCAGAAAGGGATAGACGAATCCCCGGGAGACGAACTGACCGGTGGCAGACCAGGGCGAAACAAGAACATTGTTGGAGGTGGACTCGTAGACCGTTTGGCTGAAGTAGAAGCGTCTGCATCCCCATACGGAAAACAGGGCGAGGAAGACAAGGGCCAGGCAGCGCAGCCGCGGTGAGCGCAGCCGTCCCCGGATAAAGAAGAAGGCGAATAATACCGCCAGTATGCAGATGCCGACGGCGGCGGCCATCTTCCAGTTCAAGGCAAGACCGTACCGGGCAATGGCCATACCGCCGCCCTCTGAAGCATAGGCCAGGTCGCTGAACAGCAGCGGATCATTGCGCAGGGAGAGCTTGAAGTAGTCTGCCAGGGAAAAACCCAGAACCAGGATCCCGGAGATCAGAAAGGCCAGATGGGCCTTGTTGAAAAGAAGGTACAGGAACAGAAGGAGGACCACGACGGGCACGAGGTTCAGCAGGGGAATGAGCGGAATGGCAAAGTAGGTCCTTACCATCTCCAGCTTGTAGTCCCCGGCGGCAAAATACAGACTCAGCAGGCCCAGACCGATCCCCAGGATGAGCAGCGCGAAGAAGGTATACAGGATCCGCAGCAGTTTTCTCAGCAGGTACTCCGATGTTTTTGGGATCAAGCGGCGGCCAAGCACGTAGGTCACTTTCGCTCCCCGGCGGATGCAGGGCGGCCAGGCGTCCGCAAAGCGCTGCCCCGTCCGCAGGTTTGCCTGACGGGCAAGATCGCTCCATTTTTCGCCGGAAAACAGCTTTGCCCCGGCCAGCTCAGCCAGCGGAGCCACCGCCTTCTCCGGCAGGCGGGTGAGCCAGATCTGACCGGAGGCGGCGGGCAGGGCGGGGAGCCCTTTGGCCCGCCGCTTCCAGAAGCGAGCGATCTCTCCCGGCTCGACCCGGCGCAGGAAGCGCCAACGAAGGGCTGAGCCAAGCTTTTCGCTGAACAGACTCAGCAGAAGCCCCAGAAGTCTGGGGAAAAGCCAGAGGAGCAGCGCAGGCCTGCGGATCAGGCAGCTGCGGTACAAACGGCCGTCTATGGGATACGGACAGACAGCCCGTTCAAAGATCCAGGTATACATAGTGATTCTGCCTCCCTCGACTGGATGAACCGGTATGGTGATCAGTCGAATACGGGAGAAGTATACCACAGCGGGGGGACGTCCGCAAGGCAGGAGAGCAGTTCAGCTCCGCTCAGGCATCCCGGACCAGCGCCAGTCACGAACCTCGGGCAGGTCCTCGCCGTATCTGCGGATATGATCCGCATGCGCACGGAGCTTGTCCTTCATCTCCTGGATGAGAAATGCACCGCGGTTGTTTAGCTCCGGGATCTGCTTCACCGCGTCCATGACCAGATGAAAACGATCAAGGTCGTTCTGCACCCGCATATCAAAGGGCGTAGTGATGGCGCCCTCCTCCTTGTAGCCCCGGACATGGAGCAGGGGGTTCCGCCGACGGTAGGTGAGCTCATGCACCAGCTTGGCATAGCCGTGGAAGGCGAAGAGGATCGGCTTATCCCGGGTAAAGATCGCTTCATAATCCTGATCCGTCAAGCCGTGAGGGTGTTCCTCCGCCGGCTGCAGCCGCATCAGGTCCACCACGTTCACCACCCGGAGACGGAGGTCGGGAAAGGCGCCCCGCAGAATCGTCACGGCTGCCAGAGTTTCCAGGGTCGGCGTTTCTCCGCAGCAGGCCATGACCAGATCGGGTTCGTTTCCCCCGTCATTGGATGCCCAGCGCCAGATCCCCAGTCCCTGGGCGCAGTGAGAGGCGGCTTCATCCCGGCTGAGCCATTGCGGGCGCGGATGCTTGGAGGCGACGATCACGTTGATATAGTTTCGGCTGCGGATGCAGTGATCAAAGCAGGAGAGCAGGCAGTTTGCGTCCGGGGGCAGGTAGAGGCGCACCACATCCGCTTTTTTGTTGGCCAGGTGATCCAGAAAACCGGGATCCTGGTGGGTGAAGCCGTTATGATCCTGCTGCCAGACATTGGACGCCAGGACATAGTTCAGGGAGGAAATGCTCTGCCGCCAGGGGATTTCCCGACAGGCCTTCAGCCATTTCGCATGCTGCGAGACCATAGAGTCAACAATGCGGATAAAGGCCTCATAGCTGCAGAATACTCCGTGCCGTCCGGTGAGCAGATACCCCTCAAGCCAGCCTTGACAGAGGTGTTCGGATAGCAGGGAATCCATCACCCGGCCGTCCCTGGACAGAGCCTCGTCCCCAGGCATCCGGGGCAGGACCCAGCGCCTCCCCGTCTCCTGGAATACATCCCCGAGGCGGTTGGACATGGTCTCATCCGGGCCGAAGATGCGAAAGTTTTTCGCCTCCCGGTTGAGATGCATAACATCCCGCACATAGGGGGCGAGAACGCCCATGTCGCCGGCATCCGGGCCGCCGTGAGCCTCCACCGGCAGGGCATATTCGCGCCAGTCCGGCAGACGCAGGCTCCGCAGCAGTCTGCCGCCGTTTGACCGGGGATTGGCGCCCATACGCAGTTCTCCGGGGGGACTGAGCGACAGGATCTCTTCGTTCGGCGCGCCGTTCGGGTCGAACAGCTCCTCCGGACGGTAGCTTTTCAGCCAGGCGGCGAGCTTATCCGGCCCGTCCTCAGCCCATACGTCCAGGGGGACCTGGTGGCTCCGGAAGCTGTCCACGGTATCCGGAGGGCCGGTCCAGCCCTTGGGGGAGCGGAGCACCAGCACCGGGTATCTGCCTCGCTTCAGCAGACGGAGGCAGGTCTCCAGCGCCTTTGCCATAGCGGCGTGCTCCAAAGGCAGGGAGGGATCTGCGAGGCTGCAGCCTGCATCGACAAACAGCGGGGTCCATCCGCAGCCTTCCAGGTACTTTTTCAGCTCATCCCGGGGAATACGGGCCAGAACCGTGGGGTTGGCGATCTTATACCCGTTCAGATGCAGGATGGGGAGGACCCTGCCGTCATGCTCCGGGTCCAGAAAGCGGCTGCATTGCCATGAGGCGGCAAGCGGTCCGGTCTCCGCTTCGCCGTCTCCGATGACGCAGGCGGCAAGGAGCCCGGGGTCATCCAGCACGGCGCCGAAGGCGTGCGCCAGACTATAGCCCAGCTCGCCGCCCTCGTTGATGGAGCCGGGCAGCTCCGGAGCTGCATGGCTCTGGATCCCGCCGGGAAAGGAGAACTGACGCACGAGTCTGCGCATGCCCTCTTCATCCCGGCTCACGTCCGGATACAGCTCGGAATAGGTCCCTTCCAGCCAGACGTTTGCCGCAAGAGCGGCGCCTCCATGCCCGGGTCCGCAGACATAAATCATATTCAGCCGATGCCTACGGATAAGGCTGGTGAGGTGCGCATAGATGAAATTTTGACCGGGGCAGGTGCCCCAATGCCCAACGATCTTCCTTTTGATGTCTTCCTTTCTCAGCTCCCGTCGGAGCAGCGGGTTATCCAGCAGATACAGCTGCGCCGCAGAAAGGTAATTGGCCGCCCGCCACCAGGCGTCCACCCGTTCCAGTTCCGTCATTCTTCCCGTTCCTTTCCGGATTTGAATTCACGATTAATCTGCCCGAAAGAGATTGAAGAATACGTTTTTGCTTGATATAATCGAATCAGAAACGGAAACAGTACCGAAAAGAAAGAAGGAAACAGCATGCCTGTCTATCGGATGAATATTGCCGGCCTGGAAAGAGATCTTCCCATCCTTCCGGTAAACGAAAAGCTTTCCATCGGCGCCTTTGTGATGTTCGGCGATGTGGAGCTGACGGTGCACGCCGCCGCCGAGCTGCTGAAGCGTATGCCTGAGTGCGATTACATCATTGCGCCTGAGGCCAAGGCCATCCCGCTGATTTACGAAATGAGCCGGCAGAGCGGCATCCCCTATCTTCTGGCCAGGAAGAAGGCCAAGGCCTATATGAGCGGCGTGTTCAAGGTCGAGGTCAGGAGCATCACCACGGCGGATGTGCAGACCCTGATCATCGACAGCGCCGACGCGGAGAAGATGCGCGGCAAGCGGATCGTCATCGTCGACGATGTGATCTCCACCGGGGAGAGCCTTCGGGCAATGGAGGAGCTGGTTCGAGAGGCCGGCGGTAATATCGTGGGCAAAATGGCTGTCCTGGCTGAGGGCGACGCTGTGAAACGGAAGGATATCCTCGTTCTGGCGCCGCTGCCCCTGTTCCGTCCCGATGGGACGGTCCTTTGAGGAAGCGGCGATGGCTTTTGCTGCGGACAGCCTGACCCGCTGGGGAAGGCTGGAGGAGGACCGTCTGCCGCTGAATGAGTATCCGCGGCCGCAATTCATGCGGCCGGATTGGATCAATCTGAACGGCAGATGGGCATACGGCGTCAGCTCTCTTGATCAGATCCCGGAGGAGCTGGAGGGCAGCATCCTGGTGCCCTTCAGTCCGGAGGCGCCTCTTTCCGGGGCGGATCGGGCTCCCGGGTCGGGGGAGAAGGCCTGGTACGCCAGGAGCTTTGCCCTGTCGGAGGGCTTTTTCAAGGGACGCCTTTTGCTGCACTTCGGCGCGGTGGACCAGATTTGCCAGGTGTATGTCAACGGCCGTTTCGCCGGAGAACATGCGGGGGGATATACGCCGTTTACGGTGGATATCACTCCATATATCAGGCAAGAGGGCGAGAATCGCCTTCTGGTCTCTGCGGAAGACAGGACAGAGCTGGGAACAGGGAGTTACGGCAAGCAGTCGTCCAATCCCGGCGGGATCTGGTATACCGCCCAGAGCGGAATCTGGCAGACCGTTTGGCTGGAAAGCGTCCCGGAGGAGTATATCCCCGAGCTCAGGATCTTCCCTGAGCCGGAGGCGGAGCGGGTCCTGCTGGAGATCCCCGGGGGCGGCGGAACGGATTACGCCGTGTTTGCCCGGGGCAAGCGCGTCTGCACCGGCAGTTTTTCGCCGGAGGGGAAGGCGGAGGTGGTATTGCCCGACTGCATCCTGTGGACGCCGGAAAACCCCTTCCTGTACGATATCCTGCTGAAGCGGGGGAACGACCTGGTCAAAAGCTATTTTGCCATGCGGAGCGTCCGCCGGGAGGGAAGCAGGCTGCTGCTGAACGGGAAGCCCATCCGGATCAGCGGTCTGCTGGACCAGGGGTATTGGCCGGACGGCCTCTATACCGCGCCTTCCGACGAGGCCATGATCTTCGATATCGAAACGGCGAAGGAGATGGGATTCAACCTCCTCCGCAAGCATGTCAAGGTCGAGCCGCAACGCTGGTACTACCATTGCGATCGCCTGGGTATGCTGGTCTGGCAGGATATCCCGAACGGGGGAGACAGTTATTCCCCCTTCTGGACGAGGGATCTGCCCCTGGTCCTGGGGGTACAGCTGAAGGACCGGAAATACGGGCGATTCGGCAGGAAGTATGCGCCGGGCAGAGAGCGATTTGAAGCGGAGCTTGCGGATATCGTCCGCGCCCTGCAGGCCAGCCCCAGCATTATTGCCTGGACGCTGTTCAACGAGGGCTGGGGCCAATTTGATACCCTGCGGCTCACGGAGCGCCTGCGGGAACTGGATCCCACGCGGCTCATCGATGCCGCCAGCGGCTGGCATGACCAGGGAGCCGGGGACTTCTGCAGCCGCCATATCTGTTTTCGGAAGCTGAGGTTCAGCGGGGACAGCCGGATCGGCGCGATCACGGAATGCGGGGGTTACGGCCTGGACCTGAGCGGAAAGGGCGGCGCATTCAGCTATCGGAAGGCCAAGGATAAGACCGGTTTGGGAAAGCTGCTGAGGCAGCTGTACCGTACTGAGCTCCTGCCGCTGAAAAGCAGGGGCCTCTGCTGCTGCATCTATACTCAGCTTGCGGATGTGGAGCAGGAGCACAACGGCCTGCTCACCGCGGATCGAGAGACGGTTAAAACGGATATCGAGCAAATGCGGGAACTGAACCGGGCCTGGCTTGAAGAGGAGCAGAGATAAGGATCTGACGACG
>JBGUZS010000138.1:0-2726 GCA_045223835.1 Oscillospiraceae bacterium
CACTTCGGGCACATAATCCGGCCCGAAGCTGATGCCGTCCAAGCGCTGCAGTTCCTGCTTCCAGCGGGCGATAGCCTCGTCCACCTCAGTGGTATAGGGGGCCTTGTAGCCATCCAGCGCACGGAGCAGGGCGGGCAGGGCCATCTTGGCATCCGCCACCACAGGCACCGCCGCGTCCATCTTCAGGGCCTGGAACTCGGATACGTTGATGTTCACGAACCTGGCGTCGTCCCGGAAGAGCCATTTGGAGGAGGTGGTAAAGTCGGTGTAGCGGGTGCCCACCCCGATGATGACGTCCGCTTCCCTGGCGATCTCATTGGCGGCTGAGCAGCCGGTGACGCCGATGCCGCCCAGGTTCAGGGGGTGATCCCACACCACCGCGCTCTTGCCCGCCTGGGTCTCGCCGAAGGGGATGCCGGTCTCCTCAACAAAAGTGCGGAATTGCTCATGCGCCTCACTGTAGCGCACGCCGCCGCCGCAGATGAGGAGAGGCTTTTTGGCCGTGCGGATCAATGCCGCAGCCTCCGTCAGGGCTTCCGCCTCCGGCAGGCGGCGGGCTAAACGGTGGACCCGCTTGCGGAAAAAGCTTTCCGGATAATCGTAGGCTTCTCCCTCCACATCCTGAGGCATGGCGATGCAGACGGCGCCGGTATTGGCGGGGTCGGTCAGCACGCGCATGGCGGAGATCATGGCGCTCATCAACTGCTCGGGGCGGACGATGCGGTCCCAATACCGGCAGACAGCGCGGAAGGCGTCGTTGGTGGAGAGAGACAGATCATGGATCTGCTCCACCTGCTGCAGCACCGGATCTGGCTGGCGGCAGGCATAGACATCGCCGGGCAGGATCAACACGGGGATGTTGTTGGCCGTAGCGGTGGCTGCGGCGGTGACCATGTTGGCAGCACCGGGACCAACGGAACTGGTGACCGCGATGATCTTCTTTCGCTTGCACTGCCGGGCAAAGGCCACAGCGGTATGGGCCATGCCCTGCTCATTCTTCCCTTGCCAGACCTTCATTCGGTGGGCCTCCTGGCCCAAAGCCTGCCCAAGGCCCACCACGTTGCCGTGGCCGGGCAGCATGATCACACCCTCCACGAAAGGATGCTCGATGCCGTCATAGGCGATATACTGGTTTTCCAGGAAGCGGACCATCGCCTGTGCCATAGTCAAACGTACGGTTTTCATCGTCTTCCTCCTTATCCCTTGAAGATGTGGTCGTTGGCATCCGGTTTCCAGAGCCAGGCGTGTTCTGGGTCGTCGATGCGGGTCTTCAGCCAGGGATCGCCGTCCAGATGCCGGATCCCCCAGGAGTAGCAGAGGGCATACCCGGGAGCGGTGACCTGGGAGTGGAAGCCCGAGGTGATAATGCTCATGCCGTTGTGACCGGTTTTGTAGATCTCCCCGTTGGCAAAGCCCGCCCCGAAGCCCTGGGGATGGTCAAAGCGGTAAAAGTACACCTCCGGCTGAGGATGGTGGTGGGGCGGGTAGCTGGACGACTTGCCCGGGTAGCTGAGCACCTCCCCCAGCACCATGTTGGAGAAGGGAGCGTTTTCATAATCGAAGAAGGTCTTGATTTCCCTCTTCATTGCGCCCATCAGCTCGCCCTTGGCGCCGGCGTGCTGGGTCTGCACGGTCTCCGGGGTGTACAGGACAGCTTCATAGTCCCGCTCGTTCAGGGTCTTCTGTATGTAGATCTCGCTATGGCAGCGGGCGGCAAGGCGGATCTCGGTGCGTCTGGGAGCCAGCAGACAGTATGCCTCGTGATAGAAGCAGTCCGGGCGCTGGGCTTCAACGCGCTTGTCATTCCAGGCAATCTCTGCCGCGCCCTGGAAGAGCAGCACCGCGCATTCCTTCTCCTCCTCCCAGATGGTGAAGCTGTCCCCTTCCTCCATGAGCAGCAGGCCTACGTCCATCAAGGTACCATAGTCGTCCTCAGCGGTGTCGATATAGGTATTGTAGCCCCGCTGCAGCTCGGTGTTCTTATTCAGGTAAGTCATGCTTGCCTCACAGTCCGGTATGCTCGCGGATATAGCGCCGCCCCTTGATGGCATACTCCAGCGGATCGGCCTTGGCCGGGTCCTGCTCAGCCTCTACCAGCAGCCAGCCCTGATAGCCGGCCTCGCTCAGCACCTGAAATACAGGATCGAAATCCACGTTGCCGTCTCCCGGAACGGTGAAGGCGCCGTTGCGCACGGCGGTGAGAAAGCTCCAGTTGTTCTTTCTGGCCTCCTCCACTACGCTGAGACGCATGTCCTTCAAATGCACATGGCCCACCCGGTCCACATATTTTTTCAGCATGGTCAGGGGATCCTCGCCGGCGAAGGTGAAGTGGCCCGTGTCATAGCAGAGGAAGACGGCCTCAGGGTCGGTATTGGCCATCATGCGGTCTGTCTCCTCCGAGGTCTGCACCACAGTGCCCATATGGTGGTGGAAGCAGAGCTTGAAGCCCCGCTCCCGGGCTACCCTTCCCAGCTTGTTCAGTCCGTCGCAGAAGCGGTCCCACTCGGCATCGCTCATCACATATTTGTGACCGCCGGTGAGAATGGGAACCTCCGTCTTCCCCTGGATCGAGTAGCTCTGCTCGCTGACATTGATGCGGTTGGCGCCTACAGCCGTGAGGAAGTCCAGCTCCCGGATGAAGTCTGCCTCCACCTCCTCATAGGGCTTTGTGAGCAGGAAGGAGGAGAACCAGCGGCTGGCGATGCGCATGCCGCGCAGGTCCAGCT
>JBGUZS010000139.1:0-15306 GCA_045223835.1 Oscillospiraceae bacterium
AAAATGAATCTCATCTCATTCGCGCCTGCGGGCGCGAACTCTGCGAGGCTTTTGCCTGTAACGTGAACCGGACTGCGGTGCGCCGCAGCCCGGCTTTTCATTTACCGGATCTCCTGTTCCAGAGCATCAAACTCAGGGGTAGAGAAGAACTCCCCCAGGGTGAGATCCAGACCGTCACAGATCTTCTTGATGGTCAGCACCTTCGGATCATTGCTCCTGCCATAGAGGATATTTTTCACCGAGGATGGCGGCAATGCGCAGATCGTGGCAAGCCGATTGATCGATATTTCCCGCTCCGCACACAAACGCAGAATCCGCTCCCGGATGACCTTGATCGTATCCATTGCAGCACCCGCCTTTCTTCAGAAAGCATATCTAAGCTTTCTTGCAAAAGTAGGCTACCTGTGCTACTATTTAGGCTATACGTAGCCTATCAAATGGATGTGATGATCATGGACGGTCGAATGGATCTGCTGCTTATGTCCGCTGCCAGACTCTACAGCATGGGCATAGACCTGGAAGCCGCGCGGGAACGGCTGAATCAGCTGTCGGAACAGGGCCTTTCCTGCAGCTCTCAGGAAATGCTGGAGGCGAATCAGCATTTTGAACGTCTTGAACTGCTATGGAAGGAGCTGGAACGCCAGCATTTGGAGCTCAGGGATGAGATCATCCGGGACATGTCGGTGGAAAACCGGCGGAGTCTGCTGTAGGTTCGCCGCCGATTGACACAAAGATACGGCGCGGGGCAAATGCCCCGCGCCGCGGTCAACCAGGGGTAATTACATGGGATTGGCCTTGATGAGCTCCAGCTCTTCATCCAGATCGGAACCCAGGAAGTAGGGCTCGGGCTTGATGTCCTTGCCCTCGGCCTTGGCCTTGAGCCCGGCCAGGACCTTGTCCGGAGTGGCAGGCAGCTCATAGACCCGTACGCCGGTGGCGTTGTTGATGGCGTTGATGACTGCCATATGACCGGAGGACTGGAAGCACTCGGAGCAGCCGCAGGAGCCCTGGGGCCCGAAGGGCCGGCGGTTTTCCACATAGATGACGTTGAAGTCATCGGGAATGGCGTCGATCTGCGGAATGCCCGCGCCCACGGGGTTCGCGGTCTTCTTGTTGGCCTGATAATCCTCGCTCAGGGCGAAGCCGATGGAGTGGCTCAGGCCGCCGTAGGCCTGGCCGTCCACGCTCAGGCGGTTGCCGATAACGCCCACGTCCGCCACGGTGGTCCAGCGCTTGACCTGGGTCTTGCCGGTCTTGGTGTCCACCTCCACCAGGCAGGTATTGCAGTTGTACATGAAGGTGGGGTTCTTCTCGCCTTCGCCGGTGTTGGGATCCAGTCCGGGAGGCAGGCCGATATTGAACTGGTCATAGTGGCCCACATACTTGGTGGGGATGTTCTCCGCCACCATCTCGTCATAGGTGCGCCAGCTGCCGTCGGGCTTTTTCATGGCGGCCATCAGCTGCTCGGCGGCATTGATGATGGCGTTGCCGCCCATATAGTGGCAGCGGGAGGCGGCGGCGAGGCCGGTATCCGGGCAGGTCTTGGTGTCATTCATCACCAGGCGGACCTGGCTGGCCTTGATGCCCAGAGGCTCCAGAGCCTTGACGGTATGGGTGAGGGAGCCGATATCGCCGCCCTGGCCCACATCCTCCCAGGTGTCGTAGCAGGTGATCCCGCCGTCGGGCATGAGCTCCAGCGCGGCTTCCGCCTGGTCGAACATGCCGATGGTGATAAGGAAGCCGCCCATGGAGAGACCCACGCCCATGGCCTTGCCGGCGGCGCGGCCTTCCTCGGCTTCCTTCTTATACTTCTCGTAATGGGGCTTGATGATCTCCAGCAGGTCGGGGTACACATAATCATGGTAGGGCCGGCTGTTGATGGTCATGTCGCCGGGACGGGCGGCATTCTTGTACCGGAACTCCCAGGGATCCATGCCCACCGCCTCGGCGGCCATATCGATCAGGGCCTCGGTAGCGGTATAGATCTGCGGGGCGCCGAAGCCGCGGTAAGCGGCGTTGAAGCCGTGGTTCGTCGCGACGCCGCGGGCGAGGCCGCGGAAGGTGGGGATATTGTAGCCATGGAAGCCGACGGAGACCAGGTTGTTGAAGATCTTGCCGGCCACGACGCCGTAAGCGCCATGATCCAGGCCCACGTCGTACTCGCCGGCCAGGATCTTGCCGTCCTTATCCACAGCCAGACGGCCGTTGGTGTAGGTGGCGCTGCGCTTGCCGGACATATGCTGGAACTCCTCCCAGCTCAGGGTCATAGAGCAGGGCATATCCAGGTTCTGCACGGCTGTGGCAACCAGGGCGTAGGTGTTGGCGGTGACCGCATAGCCGAAGGAGCCGCCCACGGTATTCTGGATGACGCGGATCTTGTCCTTGGGGATGCCGCAGCCCTGCTCGATGCCCTCGATGGCCTCGGTAAGGGCCTGGGCCTTGCACTGGACGGTCATCATATCGTCGATGCCCCAGTAGGCCTGAACGGTATCGGGCTCGATGGGCAGATGGGGCTCATGCTGGCTGTGGAAGGAGCCCTCCACCACGATGGGGGCGTCCTCAAAGGCCGCCACGGCGTCGCCCTTGTAGCAGGGCTGCTCCATGTAGAAGTTGGGCACGTTCTTATGGAGCTGGATGGCGTTGGGCATGGCCGCCTCGGGCAGGGTCATGTAGGTGGGCAGGACCTCCAGGGTCTGCTTGACCTTCTTGGCGGCCTCCCGGGCATGCTCCCGGGTATCGGCGGCGACAAGCGCCACCACGTCGCCGGCCCGGACGATCTTCTCGCCGCAGATGACGGGGAAGATGGTGAGGCCGCTGCCCCGCTGCCGCGGTACGACCGCCGGGAAGTCCACGTTGTTCGCGCCCTTCACGTCCTTCGCGGTCATGACCTTGATGACGCCGGGCATTTTCTCCGCCTCGGAGACGTCGATATTGATGATGTTTGCATGGATGGCTTCGCCCAGCACGGGGGCCAGATAAGCGGTGCCCTCGGGCATCTTCAGGGCCAGGTCATCGCCGTAGTCCGCAAGACCGGTGGCCTTCGCCAGGGCGGTGGGCCGGGGATGCTTGGAGCCGTAGATGTCCTTCTCGCCCTCGAAATCGTAGGTGATGTCGGCCATGGTCTTCTCGCCCCGCATGACGGCGGCGGCTTCCATGACGCTGTCCACGATGGGCTTGTAGCCGGTGCAGCGGCAGACATTGTGGTTCGACCGGAACCATTCCCGCACTTCCTCGCGGGTGGGGTTGGGGTTCTTCAGCAGAAGGCCGTAGGCGGAGACGATGAAGCCGGGGGTGCAGAAGCCGCACTGAATGCCGCCGTAGGTGATCCAGGCCTGCTGCAGGGGATGGAGACGGCCGGGGGCGCCGATGCCCTCGATGGTGAGGATCCGGCTGCCTTCGGGGATGCTGCTGATCTTCTTCGTGCAGGAGCGCACAGGCTCATCATTGATCAGCACGGTACAGGCGCCGCAGACGCCGATGCCGCAGCCGACCTTCACGCCGGTGAGCCCGATCCGGCGAAGCACGGTGGACAGCTTGTCCTTCTCAGGGTCGACGATCACATGGCGGTTGACGCCGTTGATCTCGAACTGAAGTCTGGTGAGCTTAGCCAATAATATCATCCTTTCCTTCTCAGAATGGTATGCGCAGTTTTATACCCTAATATTATACCAGCGGATCGGACAATCCACAAGGAAAATCCGATCCGCCGGATTATTCTATTTACAGAAGAACACGGGCTTTTCAGCCTTCCTCATCCTCGGGAAGGGGCTCTTCCCCGGTTTCCTCCCCGATGGCGGGATCGGCCTCTCCCCGCTGCGCATTCCATTCCGCCAAGGTCAGCAGGACTGCCCGGGGCTTGGAGCCCTCGAAGGGGCCCACAATACCCTTCTCCTCCATCTGGTCCACGATGCGGGCTGCCCGGGAATACCCCAGCTTCAGCCGCCGCTGGAGCATGGATACGGAGGCCATTTTGCTCTCCAGCACCACCTGAACGGCTTCGTCGAACATCTCGTCCAGGCCGGAATCCTCCCCGTCCCCGGAGTCGGACTGGTCCTTCTCCCGCTCTTTGCCCTTGTCCAGGCTGCGCTCGATCTCGTCCTGCACGTCCTTGCTGTAGTTGGCGAGGCCCTGCTCCTTCACGAAGTTCACCACGTCCTCCCGCTCCCCGTCCGTGACGAAGGTGCCCTGGACCCGGGTGGGCTTTCCCGCGCCGATGGGGGCATAGAGCATGTCCCCCTTCCCCACCAGCTTCTCTGCGCCGGAGGTATCCAGGATGATCCGGGAGTTCAGGGCGGAGTCCACCGCAAAGGCAATACGGGAGGGAATGTTGGCCTTCATGAGGCCGGTGATCACGTCCGCCGAGGGGCGCTGGGTGGCGATCACCATATGGATGCCCGCCGCGCGGCCCATCTGGGCGATGCGGCAGATGCTTTCCTCCACGTCCTTGGCGGCCACCAGCATCAGGTCTGCCAGCTCGTCGATGAGGATCACCAGCCGGGGCATGGTCTGCACCCCCTCGGTGCGCTCCGCGTACCGGTTATAGCTGTCCAGGTCCCGGGTGCCGGAATCCGCGATCATGCGGTAGCGGCGGAGCATTTCCATCACCGCCCACTGCAGGGCGCCTGCGGCCTTCTTGGGATCCGTCACCACGGGGATCAGCAGATGGGGAATGCCGTTATACACGCCCAGCTCGATCATCTTCGGGTCCACCATGATCAGGCGGACCTCCTCCGGGCTGGATTTGTACAGCAGGGAGAGGATGAGGGAATTCATGCACACGGATTTGCCGGAGCCGGTGGTGCCGGCGATGAGCAGGTGGGTGAGCTTGCTGATATCTCCCACCACCGGGTTCCCGCCGATATCCTTCCCCACGGCAAAGGCCAGATGGGAGGCCTTGTCCCGGAAGGCGGGCTGCTCCAGGATCTCCCGCAGGAAAACGGTGGTGGTGTTCTTGTTCGGCACCTCGATGCCCACGATGGAGATCTTGTCCGGGATCGGCGCGATGCGGACGCCGCCCACCCCCAGGGCAAGGGCGATATCGTCGGAGAGGTTCGTCAGCCGGTTCAGCTTGACCCCCTGCTCCAGCTCCACCTCGTAGCGGGTGACGGTGGGGCCCCGGGTCACATCGCAGATCTCCGCCGGGATGCCGAAGCTCTTTATGGTGGCGCTGAGCCGGTTCGCCGTGATCTTCAGCTCCTCCATCCCCCCCTCCCGGGCATCCTTGCTGCCGGAGGAAAGGAGGCTCAGGGGAGGATAGACGTAGCGCACGGGCTCCACCTCCGCCTCGGCGGCCATGTTCCCCTCGATATCCGCCACCATCTCCGCCTTGGCCTTCAGGGTATCCGCCCGGTCAGCGGCCTTCGCCGCCTTCTCCTCCGCCAGGAGGGCGGCCGCGGCGGGGTCCATAACCGCCGGATTGGTTTCCGGTGAAACGGGAGCCGGAGCCGGATTCTCGGCGGCGGGACGCCGGGCTGGGGCGACGACTTCCGCCGGCGCGGTCCGCGGCGCTGCCTCCGCCGGCTTGGAGGAGGGCTCCTCCCGGTTTTCGGTCTTGGGATAAATGGCTGTCTCCACCGGCTTCAGCTCCCGGCTCTTCACCCCTGCCACCCGCAGCACTCTTCCGCTGCCGGGGGTGGGGCCCTTGAGCCGGTCCCGGGTCAGGATCTCCGCCAGCCTGTCCTTCTCCACGGCAAGGGTGGGATCCTCCGTCCCCTTCTTCTCCTGTCTGCTCCCCGCTTTTTGCGCTTCTCCGCGGCCCTGGAAGAATTCCCCCTCCAGCGCGGGGGAAGCGGGGGGCTTGTCCGCCCCCGCCTCCCGGCGGGGAGGCTCGTCATCCAGGGGAATATCGATCACAGGTTTCTTCTGTCTTCCCCGGCCGGTGACCGGGTGCTCGGGAAAATCAAAAGCCTGGCCCTTTTTGGCGTCCTTCGCAGCCGCCCGGGCGACGCCTGCGGCTCTGGCCGCCTCAGCCGCGGCGGCCTGCTCTTCCCGCCTGGCAGCCTGTCTGGCCTGCTCCTCCTCCCGGTAGGCGGCCCATTCCTGCGCCTTCCGGGCGGCCCGGTCCCTGCTGTGCTGGATCACGGCGCCGATGGTGGTGTCCATGGCCACCAGCAGGAGGAAAAGGCTGGCAATGGCCAGCACGACGGCAGCTCCGACCTGGTTGAACAGATGGCGGAACACCTCCGCGAAGGCGCCGCCCAGCACCCCGCCGCTGCCCTCGCTGCCGGGGACGGTGCCGGCGGCATACAGCTCCCCAAGGAGCCTGCCGGACCACTCAAACTCCGCAGTACAGCCGAAGAGATGGATCAGCGCGCCCGCCATTACCGTCAGCAGCAGGGTGCAGACCACCCGGGCGCCGATGGGCTTGCCCCGGACCAGAAGGATCTGAAGAGCCGCCACCAGCAGAGTGATCGGAAGAATGAAGAAGCCCTTCCCTACCAGGCCCATGGCGAAGCGGCGGAAAAAGCCGATAAAGACCCCGTCGCTGGTGAAGCAGCCGATGAGCGCCACCACGGCCAAAGCCAGGCAGATAAAGGCCTTGAGCCCCCGATAGGATACGGGATCCTTCGCCGGGGGCTTCTTCGCCGTCGTTTTCCTGGTTGTCTTTTTGGTCTGAGCCGGACGCTTGTTCCCCGGGGAGGCAGACTTGCTTCCCCCGGACCGGTTGGATTTTGAGGTTGAAGATGCGGCCAAAAATGATTCACCCCTTCAGGAATATGCCCGCCAGGAGGACCAGCAGCCCAAGCCCCCAGCAGTAATAGCGGAAGCGGCCGAAGGTCCCCCGGTCGGACAGGATGCGGACGATGCGGATGGACAGGCAGCCGGAAAGGAGCGCGGCCGCCATGCCCGGCGCGCAGACGGGGAAAAAGCGGGGATCCAGCCCCGCCCGCAGCGCTTCGCCGGTCTTCAGCAGACTGGCTCCCAGGATAGCGGGAAGGGAGAGCAGGAAGGAGTACCGCACCGCAAAGCTGCGGCTGAAGCCCCGGGCCAGGCCGCCGGTCACGGTGCATCCGGAGCGGGAAAGGCCCGGGAGGACGGCCAGGGCCTGCATCAGGCCCACCGCGACGGCGTCCCCCGCCGTCGCCCCCCTCGCGTCCTTGCTCCCCCGGGGCAGCCGGTCGCCGAAAAACAGCAGACAGCCGGTACCCAAAAGGGCCAGGCCGATGAAGACCGTGCTGCGGCAGAGCCGCTCCACCTGCTCATGAAAGGGCAGGGTCAGGACCAGGGGCAAGGCGCCCAGGACCAGGAGCCGCAGGAGCTTCCGGGCTTCCGGGTCTGAAGCCCCTCCTCTGCGGAAGAGCCGGGCCGGGAGGCGCCAAAGCTCCAAAAGCACTCCCTGTACATCCGGCCAGAAGGCCCCGCAGACGGCGGCCAGGGTGGCCAGGTGGAGCAGCACATCCAGCAAAAGCTGTTCCTCCCCCGCCGGACCGGCGGGCAGGAGGGCCTGGAGCAGGCAGAGGTGGGCGGAGCTGGACACCGGGAGAAACTCTGTCGCCCCCTGGAGCAGTCCCATAAGGACGGAATACCATACGGACATGGCGGACCTCCGGATCACCGAGATATTGGCACACTCAGCCGGTATGGTACCATATATATTATCACGATTGCCCGGGGATGACAAGCGGATGGCGGCAGAAAAGGCCCTCCGGCTTGATGACGCCGGGGGCCTTATGGAGATTCCGTTATCTCAGCAGACCGTATTGAACAGCGTGTGCATGGCCCTGTAGGTCATATACAGATCCGCTTTGGCGATGACCTCGAAGGGCGCGTGCATATTCAGCACCGGCACGCCGGCGTCGATGGTATCGATATCCCGCATGGCGGTGATGCTGGCCACGGTACCGCCGCCGCCCTGGTCCACCTTCCCCAGCTCGCCCATCTGCCAGGCTACGCCCGCCTCGTCCAGCATCCGCCGGACCCGTCCCACCAGCTCGGCGGAGGCGTCGTTGGAGCCGGATTTGCCCCGGGAGCCGGTGAACTTGATGATGCCCACCCCGTGGTTCAGCTTGGCATTGTTGCGTTTGTCCGCCGTCTCCGGGAAATTGGGATCGAAGGCGTTGCATACGTCGGCGGAGAGGCAGAGGGAGTTGTGGAAGCAGCGGCGGAGATCGCCGCCCAGCGCCTTGCACAGGCCTTCCATGAAATATTCAAAGTTCTGGCTGTTCATGCCGGTGACGCCGACGGAGCCGACCTCCTCCTTATCCGCAAACAGGCATACGGCGGTGCGCTCCGGCGCCTCGGTATCCAGGATCGCCATGAGCTCCGCATAGGCGCAGACCCGGTCGTCATGGCCGAAGCCCCCCACCAGGGACCGGTCCAGGCCCAGATCCGCCACCTCGTCCGCGGGGACGACGCAGAGCTCGGAGGACAGCAGATCCGCCTCGATGATGCCGTACTTCTCGTTCAGGAGCTTCATCACGGCCAGCTTCACCCTGTCGGAGCCCTCCTCCCCGTCGGGCCGGGTGCCCAGGAGGACATTCAGGCTTTCTCCGGGGATGAAATCGGCGGCGGTCTTCTTCATCTGGTCCCCGGCCAGATGGATGAGCAGATCGGTGATGACGAAGCGGGGCTCCCCGGGCTCCAGTCCCAGGGAAACATCCAGCACGGAGCCATCCTTGCGGACGATGGTCCCCACGATGGCCAGCGGGGTGGCGACCCAGTAGAATTTCTTGATGCCGCCGTAATAATGAGTTTTGAAGAAGGCCATCTCGCTGTCCTCATACAGCGGATGCTGCTTCAGATCCAGCCGGGGATTGTCCACATGGGCGGCGGCCAGGCGGACGCCCTCATCCAGGCTTCTCCTGCCGATCACCGCCAGGGTCATGGCCTTGCCCCGGTTCACCATATAGATCTTGTCCCCGGGCTTGACGGGCTCCCCGGGTTCCCAGGCCCGGAAGCCCTTGGCTTCCGCCAGCTTCACCGCCTCCCGGACCGCCAGACGCTCCGTGCGGGAGGCGCTCAGATAGGTCTTATACCCCTCCGCAAAGTCATAAATGGCACTTACCTGGGCCTCGTCCGCCTTTTCATACACGCTCTTCGTCTCAAAAAACAGTTCTTCTCTGGTCATGACTTACTCCCTCTCTCCCAGCACCGTCTTCATGGCGCTTTCAATAATCTCCAGCCCCTCCGTCAGCTCCTCCGGCTTGATGGTGAGGGCGGGCATGAGCTTCAGCACGCAGTCCTGAGGACCGCAGCGCTCGATGATGAGTCCCCGACGGAAGCATTCGCTCTGCACCTTGCCGCAGATCTCCCCCACCCCGGAGAAATCCACCCCCTGAATGAGGCCGATGCCCCGGTGGGTGAGGCGCTCGTCCATGGGCAGGAGCCGGGTATGGATGAAGTCGGAGATCAGCCGTGCTTTTTCCTCCGTCTGCTTCTCCAGATTTACCTGTTCCCGGTACTCCAGGGCGGCCTTTGCGCCCACGAAGGCCAGCTGATTTCCCCGGAAGGTGCCGTTATGCTCCGCCGGAAGGAATTGGTCGTACTCCGGACGGATGAGCAGCAGGCTCATGGGGAAGCCGTAGCCGCTGATGGATTTGCTCAGCACCACCATATCCGGAACGATCCCTGCCCGCTGGAAGGAGAGGAAGGGGCCCGTGCGGCCGCAGCCCACCTGAATATCGTCCACGATGAGCAGGACGCCCTGCCGGTCGCAAAGCCGGCGCAGCGCCTGCAGCCAGGGCGTCGGCGCAACGTGGATGCCCCCCTCCGCCTGGGTGGTCTCGATGATGATGGCGGCGGGCTTATCCACGCCGGAGTATTCGTCCGTCATCAGATACTCGTAATAGGCGATGGTATCGAAGTCCACGCTGTTGGGATGGGGCACGAAGGTGGTGTAGGAAAGCGGGACATGCGCCCCATGCCGATGATATGCGCCGCTGGTGACGGAAAGCGCCCCGAGGGTCATGCCATGGAAGGCTCCGGTGAGGGCAAAGATCCCGGTGCGCCCCGTGACCTTCCGGGCCAGCTTCATGGCCGCCTCCACCCCGTTTGTCCCCGTGGGGCCGCAGAACATGACCTTGTGGTCCAGCTTTTGCGGCAGCAGGACCTTCTCCTCAAAGGTGCGCAGGAAATCCGCCTTTGCGCCGGTGTACAGATCCAGGGCGTGGGAAATGCCGTCCTTCTCCAGGTATTCCAGGACACGGGCCTTGATGAAATCATTGTTGTGACCATAATTCAGGGCGCCTGCGCCGTTGAAGAAATCCAGATACTCCCGCCCTTCCGCGTCGAACATCCGGGACATCTTGGCCCGGACAAATTCCGTGGGGAAGCTCCGGCAGTAGGATCGAACGCCGGACTCCCGCCGTTCAAAGATCGAAGTGTTCATATTCATTCCCTCTTTTCTCAGCGCGTCAAAGCGCTGTTTGCATGCTTCAAGAAAATCCTCCATGGTGCCCCGGTTCTCCAGAGCAATGGAGCAATGCTCCCGGAACCAGGAATCCGGCTTCTGGGCCGCGATCCTCAGCCGGGCATACTCGGGAGTGATCCCCTCCCGGGCCACCAGCCGCTTCACCCGCTCCTCCGCCGGAGCCAGCACGGCCGCCGTGACCCTGCACAGGTCCCCCAGGCCGCTTTCCACCAGGCCGATGGCGTCGATGGCGGCCAGGGTCTTCCCCTCCGCCTCAGCCTGCTTCAGCAGCCGCTCGCATTCCCGGTACACATAGCTGTGGGTGATGGCGTTCAGCTTCTCCAGCTTGTCCGGATCCCCGAAAACCAGGGTCCCCAGCTTTTTCCGGTCCAGGACCCCCTCCGTCACCGCGCCGGGAAAGGCGGAGTCGATCTCACCCAGCAGGTTCTCGTCCTCCCGCAGAAGGCGGTGATAGATGGCGTCGCAGTCCAGCACCTCGCCTCCCAGCGCCCGGATCGCATCCAGAGCGGTGGTTTTCCCCGCTCCCGTCCCGCCGGTAATGCCGATCACAAACATAGGATCCTTCCTCCCGCCGCCTTCTTCAGCCGGTTCACCACCGCCAGTCCCACGCCGCTTTCCTCAGGACACCGGACCAGGATCCGCCGGATCTCCGGCCGATCCAGCTCCCGCAGGGCGGCGAAAACGTGGGCCGCCAGGGTATCCGGCATGTCCCCCCGGCCATAGGCCAGGACCTGCTTTCCGGGGAAGCTGTCCTCCTCCCCCCTCCAGCAGAGCACCGCCGTTCCCTCATCCGGCAGACTCTCCCCATATTGACGGAAGGTCTCTCCGTCCCCGCAGCGCACCAGGATCAGCTCCGCGGAGGGGGCGTAATGGCGGTATTTCATGCCTGGGGCCTTGGGCGTCTCGCCGGGCAGCACCAGGCCCCGATCCAGCTCCACCTCTCCCAGGCTTTCCCGCAGCTGCTCCAGGGTCACCCCGCCGGGACGCAGGACCCTGGGAGGGGAGACGGTGAGATCCAGAATGGTGGATTCCAGACCCACCCGGCATGGACCTCCGTCCAGGATCGCCTCCACCTTTCCCTCCAGATCATGGAGGCAGTGAAGGGCGGTGGTGGTGCTGGGCTTGCCGGAGAGGTTCGCGGAGGGAGCGGCGATGGGGACTCCCGCCAGCCGGATGACCTCCAGCGTTGCCGGATGATCCGGGCAGCGGACGGCAACGGTATCCAGCCCCGCCGTCACCCGGTCCGGGATATGGGGTTCGCCGGTTTTCCGGCATTGAAGCACCAGGGTCAGTGGTCCGGGCCAGTATCGCTCCGCCAGCATATATGCGCTTTCCGGCACCGCCTCGCACCATTCTCCCAGGGCCTCCGGCCCTGCCACATGGATGATCAGAGGGTTATCCTGGGGCCTGCCCTTGACTTCAAAAATCCGCTTGACCGCCTCTTCCTTCAGGGCGCTTGCCCCCAGGCCGTATACCGTTTCCGTGGGCAGGGCCACCAGGCCGCCGGAGCGCAGGATGGCCGCGGCCTTATCCGCCTCCCCGGGGGTCAGCAGCAGAGTATTCATTCTCCCTCCCCCCGGAGCTTTTCCGCCTGTTCCGCGCTGCGGAGGGCGTCGATGAGCTCATCCAGGTCCCCGTTCATCACGGCCTCGATCTTGTACAGGGTCAGGCCGATGCGATGATCCGTCACCCTGCCCTGGGGGAAGTTGTAGGTACGGATGCGCTCGTTGCGCATGCCGGTGCCCACCTGGCTCTTCCGCTCTGCGGCGATGGCCGCGTCCCGCTTCTCCTTCTCGATCTGGTACAGGCGGCTGCGGAGGATGCTCAAAGCCCGGTCCTTGTTCTTGTATTGGCTGCGCTCATCCTGGCACTCCACCACCATGCCCGTGGGCAGGTGAGTCACCCGGATGGCGCTGGAGGTCTTGTTCACCTTCTGCCCCCCCGCCCCGGAGGAGCGGAACACGTCAATTTTCAGATCCGCGGGGTCCAGCTGGAAATCCACCTCTTCCGTCTCCGGAAGCACGGCGACGGTGACGGTGGAGGTATGGATGCGGCCCTGGGTCTCCGTATCCGGCACCCGCTGCACCCGATGGACGCCGCTTTCGAATTTCATCCGGGCATAGGCGCCTTCCCCCTCCAGCCGGAAGACGATCTCCTTGATGCCGCCCAGCTCTGTTTCATTCAGGTTATCGATCTCGCATTTCCACCGTTTCCGCTCGGCGTACATGCTGTACATCCGGAACAGGGAGTGGGCGAACAGGGCCGCCTCGTCCCCGCCGGCCCCGCCGCGGATCTCTACGATGACGTTTTTATCGTCGTCCGGATCCCGGGGCAGGAGCAGCATGCGCAGCTCCTCCTCCGCCTCGGACATATGGGTGCGGCAATCCTCCGCCTCCTCCCGGGCCAGGGCCCGCAGCTCCGGGTCCGTCTCGCCGCTCAGGAGCGCCTCCGCGCTCTCCGCCTGCTCCGTCCAGCGGCGCAGCTCCCGATATTTGCTCACCACCGGCTCCAGCAGCTTCTGCTCACGGGAGAGCTTCCGCACCGCCTCCGGATCGTTATAGCATTCCGGACTGGAGATCCTCTCCTCCAGCGCACGGAATCGGGCTTCGATCTGTTCCAGCTTTTCCCGCATCCCTCTGCCTCATTCCACGGCGTCCCACCGGGCGTACAGATCCTCGATCTGCCGTTCCAGCTCCGCCTTTTCCCGAAACAGCTCCTCCAGCCGGAGATAATCCGTGGCGTTCGCCTGGATCAGCCGTTCTGTCTCCCCGGCTTTCGCCTCCGCCTCCTGGATCTGCTTCTCCAGCAGCGCCCTTTTCCGCTCAGGAGAGGGGCCGGAGGCTTTCTTCTTCGGCTTATCTCCGGTTTCCTGCTTCTTCTCCGCCCGGGCGGCCTGCTCCCGCCGTTCCTTCCGCTCCCGGTACTCGTCGTATCCGCAGCGGTAATCCAGCAGCTCGCCGTCCTTCAGCTCCCAGATCCGGTTGGCGAAACGCCGGATGAAATACCGGTCGTGGCTCACCAGCAGGAGGGCTTCGCCGTAATCCTCCAGGGCGTCCTCGATCCACTCCCGGGACAGGATATCCAGGTGGTTCGTCGGCTCGTCCAGGATGAGGAAGTTCACGTCCGCCTTCATGAGGATGCACAGGCGCAGGCGGGTCAGCTCCCCGCCGGAGAGATCCGATACCCACTTGAAGGCGTCCTCCCCGGAAAAGCCGAAGGCGCCCAACCGGTCCCTGGCCTCCTGGGGCGTGCAGTCCCCCTCGTACAGCATGGTATCCACCAGGGTCCGATCCATGCGCGCAAAGCGGATCTGCTGCTCCAGCATGGCCCATTTCACCGAAGGGCCGAATTTCACCACGCCCCGGTCCTCCGGCTCCCGGCCGGTAAGGACATGGAGAAGGGTGGTCTTTCCCGCGCCGTTATCCCCCAGCAGGGCGATGCGTTCTCCCCCCGTGACCTGAAGCTCCAGGTCGTGGAACAGGGTCCGGTCCCCATAGGCCTTGCCGAGACCGTGCACCACCAGGGCGTCGTCGCCCCGGAATTCCGTCTCCCCGAAGCGGGCCTTCATCCGCCGCTCCTGCTTCGGCTTCTCCGCCTGCTGCAGACGTTCGATGCGCTTTTCCATGGAAAAGGCCCGCTTATGGAGCTTGTCCGCTCCCATGAAGGCCCACAGGTGCAGATCGTCCGCCGCCTTCTGCAGCTGGGCGATCTGCTTCTGGTTCTTCTCCCAGAGCTTCCGGGCCTCGTCATAGCGTCTCTGCTTCTCCACCACAAAGAAGCTGTAATTGCCGCTGTAATGCTCCACGATCCCGCCGGTCATTTCCATGATGCGGGTCACCGCATGATCCAGGAAATACCGGTCATGGGAGATGGTGAGCACGGTGCCCTTGAAGCGGGCCAGGTAATCCTCAAGCCATTCCGTAGCCCGCAGATCCAGGTGATTCGTCGGCTCATCCAGCAGAAGGATATCCGTCTGCTCCAGGATCAGCCGGGCCAGGTTTACCCGGGTCTTTTCCCCTCCGCTGAGGCTGGCAAAGGGTCGGCGGCGGAGCTCCGGCGGCAGATCCAGACCATTGGCCACCTTGGCCAGGGTGAAATCCGTCTCATAGCCTCCCAGGGCTTCGAACTCCGTCTGGAGCCGGTCGTAGGTCCGGGCGGCGCTCTCCCCGCCCTCAGCCATTTCCTCCCGGAGGGCGGTCAGCCTCGCCTGGAGGGCGTCCAGCCGCCGGAAGGCGGTCTTCAGCACATCCTCCGCCGTGTATTCCGGCGGAAAAACCGGGATCTGGGTCATGACCCCCACCCGTTTGCCTGTGCCGATGACCACCTCGCCCGCATCCGACTCCAGCTCGCCGGTGATGATGCGGAACAGGGTGGTTTTGCCGCCGCCGTTTTTCCCCAGGAGTCCCACATGCTCCCCTTCGCCGATCTCGAAGGTGACGCCCCGCAGGATCTCTTTATCCTGCTCGAAGGCCTTGCGGACTCCCCTGACCGATATATCGACCAAAGGACTTTACTTGGTGCCGAAGATCCGGTCGCCCGCGTCCCCCAGCCCGGGGACGATGTAACCATGATCATTGAGCTTTTCATCCATGGCTGCCACGAAAACATCCACATCCGGATGATCCTTCAGGACCTTATCGGCCCCCTCCGGCGCACCGATGATGCACATCAGGCGGATATGCCTTCCGCCGTGCTGCTTGATGAAGCCGATGGCGGCGCTGGCGCTGCCGCCGGTGGCCAGCATGGGATCCAGGACGATGATCTCCCGATCCGCGATATCGTTGGGCAGCTTGCAGTAGTACTCCACCGGATTCAGGGTCTCCGGATCCCGGTATAAGCCGATATGGCCGACCTTGCAGCCGGGCACCAGGTTCAGGATACCGTCCACCATGCCCAGGCCGGCCCGGAGGATGGGGATGATGGCCATCTTTTTCCCC
>JBGUZS010000140.1:0-35508 GCA_045223835.1 Oscillospiraceae bacterium
GGAATGGTACAGAGGATCCGGCAGGATTTCTCTTTTGGCAACGTTACCTCTTCTGGGCACTATGCTTCCCTCCTTCATACAACATGATGTCACAGGTACTCGAAGGCGGTTGTTCCGCCCCCGCTGCGCCCCGAGTGCAACGCGGATCTCGCAATGGGATAATATCCATACAATCGGGGCTTCGATTGGGAATCACTTCTTAGCAGCTCCGGCCTTCGGGCGCTTCGCGCCGTACTTGGAGCGGCCCTGCCGGCGGCCATTGACGCTCTGGGTATCCAGAGAGCCGCGGATGATGTGGTAGCGGACGCCGGGAAGGTCTTTCACACGGCCGCCGCGGATCATCACGATGGAGTGCTCCTGCAGGTTGTGTCCGATTCCGGGAATATAAGCGGTTACCTCATAGCCGTTGGTCAGGCGAACACGGGCGACCTTCCGCAGAGCGGAGTTCGGCTTTTTGGGGGTCAGGGTACGCACGGTGGTGCAGACGCCGCGCTTCTGGGGAGAGCTGAGATCCGTATCCCGGTTCTTCAGCGTGTTCAGGCCTTTCTGAAGCGCGGGAGCTGTAGATTTGTACACCGCCTTCTCTCTTCCCTTCCGGACCAGCTGATTAAATGTGGGCATGTTTTTCCTCCTTTCCCTAGAATTATTATCTTTTCAGACGAATTAGGATTATAGCACAGGAAATCCGAAGAGTCAACCCGTTTTTCGGATTCGGTTTTTCGCCTTAACCTCAGCCGTCTGTCAGATACCGGAGATCTCCCCGGGAATCCCCGGGGAGGATCATTATACCGCTTCGTTTGTCAGGGAAGGCTCCCCCTCCTCCAGTGTGTTCCGGATCTCCTTCAGATCGAAGTCCCGGTACACGGATAGGCCGGAGCCGGCGGGGATCAGTTTGCCGATGATCACGTTTTCCTTCAGGCCGATCAGATGGTCTACCTTGCCCTTGATCGCCGCTTCGGTCAGGACCTTTGTTGTCTCCTGGAAGGAGGCGGCGGAAAGGAAGGACTCGGTAGCGAGAGAGGCCTTCGTGATACCCATGAGCAGCCGGGTGCCGGTCGCGTGGGCAAGGGGTATTTCTCCCTCTTCCCTGGGCTCAAGATTCCGCCGATCTATCTCGGCATTCTGGCGCTTGACCTCCGACAGATCTACGGTGCTGCCGCTGAGCAGATCGGTATCTCCGGATTCATCGATGCGGATCTTCCGCATCATCTGCCGGACAATCACCTCGATATGCTTATCGTTGATATCCACGCCCTGCTGACGGTAAACCTTCTGTACCTCCTGGGTAAGGAACAGGTGAGCCGCATCCAGACCCATTACCCGAAGCACGTCATGGGGGCTGTACTGGCCATCGGTCAGCCGGTCGCCCTTCTCCACGATATCTCCGTTCTTCACACGGATTCCGCTGCCCGCAGGCAGGAGCACGCTCCATCTTTCGCCGGAGGCGCTGACGGTTTCTCCCGCTTCCTCCATGCCGGTAATGCTCAGGGTGACCATATTGGCTTTTTTTGCGTCCTCAATGGTCACTTCCCCGCTGATTTCAGCAAGGGTCGTCATCTTCTTGGGCCGTCTGGCCTCGAAAAGCTCCTCGACACGGGGAAGACCCTGGGTGATGTCGTCGCCGGCTACGCCGCCGGTATGGAAGGTACGCATGGTGAGCTGGGTGCCGGGCTCGCCGATGGACTGCGCCGCGATCACGCCTACCGCCTCGCCCGCGCTCACAGGTTCGCCGGTGGCCAGGTTCATTCCGTAGCACTTGGAGCACACGCCGCGCTTGGCTTCGCAGTCCAGCACACTGCGGATGCGTACGGCTACGATGCCCTGAGCCAGAAGATACTTCGCGTCGTCCGACAGGAGCATGCGGTCATGGGTGAAGGGACCGTTTTCATCGGTAAGCACCTCGCCGGTGGAGGGATCAGGGATATCGAAGACCGGGAAACGGCCATGGATGGAGTCCGCGAAGCTGCGGACCATGCTGTCCGGATCCGTCTCGTAGGAAAGCTGCACATCAGTTCCAGGCTTCTTCCAGATCGCCGCATCGGTGCGCTCCAGATCCGCCTTGCTCATGATTTCCTCATAATCCCGGAAATAATCGTTTGTGAGCGCATATGCCCAGACGCCTTCTTTTGTGCCGCAGTCGTCTTCCCGGATGATCACATCCTGGCTCACGTCCACCAACCGGCGGGTCAGATAGCCGGAGTCAGCGGTACGGAGGGCAGTATCTGCCAGACCTTTTCTGGCGCCTCGGGAAGAGGTAAAGTACTCCAGAACGGAAAGGCCTTCGCGGAAGTTCGCCTTGATGGGGATCTCGATCGTTTTACCGGAGGTATTGGCCATCAGGCCGCGCATGCCGGCCAGCTGACGGATCTGGTTCATGCTGCCGCGGGCGCCGGAGTCAGACATCATATAAATGGGGTTATACTGGTCCAGCGCATGCTCCAGCTCATCGGAAACGGATTTTGTGGTGTGCTCCCACTCGGAGATGACCAGCCGCGCCCGCTCCTCATTCGTGATGAAGCCGCGCTTATATTGCTTTTCGATCCCGATAACCTTCTCCTCCGTCTCCCTGATCAGGGTCTTTTTCCGCTCAGGTACGGTCATGTCGGAGATGGAAATGGTCAGCGCGCCCAGAGTAGAGTACTTGAAGCCCATAGCTTTGATGGCGTCCAGAACCTCTGTACTGCGTGTGAAGCCATGGCGGGTGATGCATTTGTCCACGATGACGCCCAGCTTCTTCTTGTCCACCTTGAAGCCGATCTCATAGTCGAAGTATTTCTCGGGATCGCTGCGGTCAACGAAGCCCAGGTCCTGAGGGATAGGGCCGTTGTAGATAATCCGGCCGACGGTTGTGACGACCGTCTTATGCTGCATGATCCCATCCTTTTCCTTGAATACCCGGACATGGATGGGGGTATGCATGCCGATCAGGCCGCGATCATAGGCCAGCATGGCCTCATCTTCGCTGGCAAAATTGTCATACTTGGTGTACCGGGCGGGCTTCTGGCCCTCCTCAAGCGCAGAATTGAGCTTCTCGATCAGGTCCAGGGGCGCCACCTTCCCCTCACGGACCTCCGTATGCCGCACATCTCCGATATCGGTGATAAAGACCTCCTCGCGCTCAAAGGTCAGGTAGTATGCGCCCATGATCATGTCCTGGGTAGGAACGGTGACCGGGTGACCATCCTGGGGGCGAAGCAGGTTATTGGCGGAAAGCATCAGGATGCGGGCTTCAGCCTGCGCCTCGGCGGAAAGCGGCACATGAATGGCCATCTGGTCCCCATCGAAGTCCGCGTTGTAGGCGGTGCAGACCAGAGGGTGAAGCTTCAGCGCACGACCCTCGACCAGAATGGGCTCAAAGGCCTGGATGCCCAGGCGGTGCAGCGTAGGCGCGCGGTTCAGAAGGACGGGATGCTCCTTGATGATATCATCCAGGGCGTCCCACACCTCGGCTTTGCCCTTGTCCACCATTTTCTTCGCGCTCTTGATATTGTTCGCGCTTCCGTCCTCCACCAGTTTTTTCATGATGAAGGGGCGGAACAGCTCGATCGCCATTTCCTTCGGCACGCCGCACTGAAAGAGCTTCAGATCGGGACCGACGACGATAACGCTTCGGCCGGAGTAGTCCACGCGCTTGCCAAGCAGATTCTGACGGAAACGGCCCTGCTTGCCCTTCAGCATATCGCTCAGGCTCTTCAGCACACGGCTGTTCACGCCGGTGACCGCCCTTCCCCGTCTGCCGTTGTCGATGAGCGCGTCAACGGCTTCCTGGAGCATCCGCTTCTCGTTGCGCACAATAATATCCGGCGCACTCAGCTGGATGAGTTTCTTCAGCCGGTTGTTGCGGTTGATGACCCGGCGATACAGATCATTCAGATCGGAGGTGGCGAAGCGTCCACCATCCAGCTGTACCATGGGGCGGATATCCGGAGGGATCACCGGCAGAACATCGATGATCATCCACTCGGGCCGGTTGCCGCTCTGGCGGAAAGCTTCCACGACCTCAAGCCGCTTGACCAACTTGGCTTTTTTCTGGCCGGAAGCATCCTTCAGCTCATTGCGCAATTCGGCAGAGAGCTGCTCGCAGTCGATCTGACTGAGAAGCTCCTTGACGGCCTCGGCGCCCATGCCCGCCTTGAAATCGTCCTCATACTTCTCCCGCAGGTCCCGATACTCCCGATCCGTCAGGATCTGATTCTTATGCAGACCCGTATAAGCGGGACCGGGATCCGTCACCACATAGCAGGCAAAATACAGGAGCTTTTCCAGAATGCGGGGGGAAATATCCAGGATCAGGCCCATGCGGGAGGGAATACCCTTGAAATACCAGATATGGCTTACCGGTGCGGCCAGCTCGATATGACCCATCCGCTCCCGGCGCACCTTGGCCTTGGTCACTTCTACGCCGCATTTATCGCAGATTTTTCCCTTATACCGGATCTTCTTGTACTTTCCGCAGTGGCATTCCCAGTCCTTAATGGGTCCAAAGATTCTTTCGCAGAAGAGGCCGCTGGTTTCCGGCTTAAGGGTACGATAGTTGATGGTCTCCGGCTTTTTCACCTCGCCGTAGGACCACTCCCGGATCATCTCCGGAGAGGCAATGCCGATCTTGATGGCGTCAAATGTCGTGTTGCTCATTTATTCGCCCTCCTCGTCCGTATCGATCACGTCGTCGGCAAATCCGAAATCCGTGTCGTCATCGTCAAAGCTGTCGAAATCCACTTCCGTGCCCGCGTCCTCAGGCGCATCCTCGATGGAGTATCCGTTATCCATCAATTCGTCGTCGTCGCTGCGGTAATTC
This sequence comes from Oscillospiraceae bacterium, assembly GCA_045223835.1. Classification (GTDB taxonomy): domain Bacteria; phylum Bacillota; class Clostridia; order Oscillospirales; family Oscillospiraceae; genus UBA1774. Next base: position 4,799 of record JBGUZS010000140.1, read on the forward strand.
TCCACATCCCGGAAGCTGCGGTAATCATCGTCATCGTCATCGTTGCGAAGCTCGATCTCCTGGCCCTCTTCATCCAAAACCCGTACATCCAGGCAAAGGGACTGGAGCTCCTTCACCAGGACCTTGAAGGATTCAGGCACGCCGGGCTGCGGGACATTCATTCCCTTCACGATGGCTTCATAGGTCCGTACACGACCGGTGACGTCGTCCGACTTGACCGTAAGGATCTCCTGCAGCGTATAGGCGGCGCCATAGGCTTCCAGCGCCCAGACTTCCATTTCGCCGAAACGCTGGCCGCCGAACTGGGCTTTTCCGCCCAGCGGCTGCTGGGTGACCAAGGAATACGGTCCGGTGGATCTGGCGTGGATCTTGTCGTCTACCAGGTGATGCAGCTTCAGGAAGTATACGTAACCCACGGTAACGGGATTATCAAAGGGCAGACCGGTACGGCCGTCGTACAGAATGCTCTTGCCGTCTCTCCTGAGGCCGGCGCCTTCCAGCAGGTCCATGATCTCCTGCTCGTTTGCGCCGTTGAAGATCGGAGTGGCGATCTTCCATCCCAGCGCCTGAGCCGCATATCCCAGGTGGACCTCCAGGACCTGCCCGATATTCATTCGGGAGGGTACGCCCAGCGGATTCAGCACGATATCCAGCGGGGTGCCGTCAGGCAGATAGGGCATATCCTCCCTCGGCAGGATCCGGCTCACCACGCCCTTGTTCCCGTGACGGCCTGCCATCTTGTCGCCAACGCTGATCTTCCGCTTCTGGGCAATATAGCAGCGCACCCGCATACTGACCCCGGGACCCATTTCATCTCCGTTTTCCCGGGTGAAAACCTTTACGTCCACCACGATTCCGCTTTCGCCATGGGGTACCTTCAGGGAGGTATCCCGCACTTCTCTGGCCTTTTCTCCGAAGATGGCGCGGAGGAGGCGTTCCTCGGCGGTGAGATCGGTCTCCCCCTTGGGCGTGACTTTGCCCACCAGGATATCGCCGGAATGGACCTCGGCGCCGATGGAAATAATGCCGCGCTCATCCAGGTACTTCAGCGCATCCTCGCCGACGCCCGGAATATCACGGGTGATCTCCTCGGGTCCCAGTTTGGTGTCCCTGGCGTCCAGCTCATGCTCTTCGATATGGATGGAGGTAAACACATCGTCCTGAACCAGGCGCTCATTCAGCAGGACCGCGTCCTCGTAGTTGTAGCCTTCCCAGCTCATGAAGCCGACCAACACGTTTTTGCCCAAGGAGATCTCCCCCTGGCTGGTAGAGGGTCCGTCCGCCAAAACGGTATCCGCGGTGACCCGTTCTCCGACCCGGACGACTGGACGCTGGTTAATGCAGGTCCCCTGGTTGCTGCGGGCAAATTTCCGCAGCTGATAGGTGACGATATCTCCCCTGTCATACCTGACTTCCACTTCCCTGGCGCTGACGCGGGTCACCACGCCGTCATCCTCGGACAAAACCACAACGCTGGAATCCACTGCGCACTTGTGCTCGATCCCGGTCGCAACGATCGGGGCTTCCGTCACCATAAGGGGAACGGCCTGACGCTGCATGTTGGCGCCCATCAGCGCGCGGTTCGCGTCGTCGTTCTCCAGGAAGGGGATCATGGCAGAGGCAATGGAAACCATCATGCGGGGACTGATGTCGATAAAATCCACACGCTCCCGGTCTACCTCGATGATCTCATCCCGATGGCGGCAGGTGATTCGCTTGTTGGCAAGGCAGCCGTTCTCGTCCAGCGGCTCCGTGGCCTGAGCCACGATATATTCATCCTCCACGTCGGCGGTGAGATAGTGGACCTCGTCCGTCACCCTGCAGGTACCCTTCTCCACCCGGCGGAAAGGAGCCACCAGGAAGCCATACTCGTTTACCCGGGCATAGGAGGCCAGGTAGGAGATCAGGCCGATGTTGGGGCCTTCGGGCGTCTCGATCGGGCACATGCGGCCGTAATGGCTGTAATGCACGTCGCGCACGTCAAAGTTGGCCCGCTCCCGGGACAGACCGCCGGGACCCAGGGCAGACATTCTCCGCTTATGGGTAAGCTCGGCAAGAGGGTTCGTCTGATCCATGAACTGACTCAGCGGAGAAGAGCCGAAGAACTCTTTGATGGCTGCGGTCACCGGTCTGATATTGATCAGATTCTGAGGCGTTACAATGTCCAGATCCTGCAGCGTCATCCGCTCGCGGATCACGCGCTCCATGCGGCTGAAGCCGACCCGCACCTGGTTCTGGAGCAGCTCGCCCACGCTGCGCATGCGCCGATTGCCGAGGTGGTCGATATCATCCGGCTCGCCGATCCCGTGAGCCAGGCAGTTGAGGTAATTGACGGAGGCAAAAATATCATCGGGAATGATGTGCTTGGGGGTAAGCTCATCCGCATGATCCTGCAGAGCCTGCAGCAGTTCTTCGCCCTCATACTGCTCCATGAGCTTTTCCAGCACGATCCGGCGGACCTTCTCCTTCAGGCCCAAGGCTTCGGGGTCGCAGTCCGGCAGAAAATCCTTCAGCCAGACCATGCCATTGGAGAACACCACCACTTCCTTGCCCTGGTGATCCAAAAGGATGAGGCGGTTGACGCCGCTCCGCTCGATCTGCTCGGCCTTTTCCGTGGAGAGGATCTCCTCCGCATCGGCGATGATCTCGCCGGTACGGGGATCGGATACGGGGTATGCGGGAGCAAAGCCGCTGATCCGCTTGGCAAGAGCCATTTTTTTGTTGAACTTATACCGGCCCACATTGCCCAGATCATAGCGCCGGGGATCAAAGAACAGATTGTTCAGCAAAGTCTCGGCGGAATCCACCGTTGGGGGATCGCCGGGACGCAGCCGCTTGTAGATCTCCAGGAGGGAATCCTCCCGTCCCTTGCAGGTATCCTTGTCCAGGGTGGCAACCATCCGGGTATCTTCGCCGTAGATCGCCTTCAGCTGTTCGTTCGAGGTCGCCCCGCCTGTGGCCGCCGCTTCGGTCAACCAGCTCCAGGGCTTATCCTCCCAGCTCACCCCCATGGCCTTCAGCAGCCAGGTCACCGGCAGCTTGCGGTTCTTATCGATGCGCACATGGAAGATATCCGAGGTATCGGTCTCATACTCAAGCCATGCACCGCGGTAGGGTATGGAGGTGGCGCTGTAAATCGAATTCTGGGCCTTGTCCGTTTTCTTATCGTAGTACATGCCCGGGCTGCGGATGATCTGGGAAACGATGACGCGCTCGGCGCCGTTGATCACAAAGGTACCGCCGGGAGTCATGATGGGGAAATCTCCCATATAGATCTCCTGCTCCTTGATCTCTTCCGTCTCCTTATTGCGCAGCCGGACCCGCACCTTCAGCGGAGCCGCATAGGTAGCGTCCCGGGATTGGCACTCCTCGATGGTGTACTTGGGCTTGTCCTCCATGGAATAGTCGATAAAGGTGAGCTCCAGATTGCCGGAGTAATCTGTAATGGCAGCCACATCGCGGAAAACTTCCCGAAGGCCCGTAGTCAGGAACCATTGATACGAGGTCTTTTGGATCTCCAGGAGATTGGGCATGTCCTGGATCTCGTCCAGCTTCGCGAAGCTCTTGCGGTGAGTTTTGCCATACATCACGTCCTTGACCATGCTGTTGACATCTGCTCTCATAATGCTGTCACACTCCCGTGCATAAGATCGTGTCCGGTCGTGCCGGAATGGGATGGGCGTAGTTGTACGCCCGGTACGGTTGTTTTCTATTTTCCATTTTGTCTTGACATTAGGGGTTGAGATGAATAAACTGAATGGGTAAAAGGTGAATTGTTGTTTTTTACTTTCAGATAGAAAGCGGTTCATTATAGCAAATTGGTTCCTTTTTGTCAATTGTTTTTTCTCTTTTTTGTGAAGCCCTGCCAGGTCTGCCGGGTCTTCACTTTTTTCATGTTTGAAAGAAGGAGGTCAGCTCCGTGTTTCGCTCAATTCGATTGCGGCTGCCTGAAGCGATTCTTGCCGCGTTCATCCTGTTTGCCGCATGGTTTCTTTCCGCACGTCTGCCGGAATCCGACCTCCCCCTTCGTCTTCTGCTGACGTTGGGTCTGCCCGTTCTCCTTGCCGCAGCGGTGCTTCTGTCCGGCGTTCCCCGCCGGGACCTCCGCCTGCTCATGTCGGCTTTGGCCGGCATCCTGCTCCTGCTCCGGCTGGTCTGGTTCCCGACGGAGACCTCGGATTATACGGATTTTCTCCGTCCATGGACGAACTGGTACCGCGCCAACGGCGGCCTGCAGGCTCTGGGCCGCAGCGTGGGGAACTACAATGTTCCCTATCTTGTCCTTCTCTCCCTGTTTTCCTATTGGGATGTTCCGGTTTTGTATCTGATCAAGCTGGTCAGCACAGCTTTTGACCTTGCTCTGGCTGCAGTGCTTTGTCGGATCATCCGTTTGCTTACCGGTTCGGAGAAACGCGGCGCGGCGGTTTTTATTCTGACCCTGGCCCTGCCCACCGTTTTTATCAACGGGAGCATATGGGGACAATGCGACAGCATTTATGTCTCCCTCGCCCTACTGGGATTGTACTTCACCCTCGACCGCAGACCCTGGGCGGGGATGATTTGCCTGGGATTCTCCTTTGCGTTCAAACTCCAGGCCATCTTTCTCATCCCGGTGTTCTTTGCCTGTATGCTCAGCGGCAAGCTGAAGCTGCGGCATCTGCCCCTCTTCCCTGCCGCGTATGCCCTGGCAGTATCTCCCGCCATTCTTGCGGGCAAGCCGGTCTCGGACGCCTTGCTCTTCTATATTAAAACCGCTTCCACGGTGGGAGACGGTTTGAATTACAACTCTCCCTCCATGTACTCGCTTAAATGCTTTTGGCAGGTTTCCGATCCGGAACAGGCCGCAAGGCTCGGCGTCGTCTGCGCCCTGATTCTCTGTGTGCTCTTTGCGCTGGTCTTTCTGCTGCGGAGGAAGAAGATCGATGACCGGTCCATCCTCATCGCCGCCCTGCTTCTGACCTGCGGGATCCCCCTGCTCCTCCCCCATATGCACGACCGGTATTTCTACTTCTGCGATATGCTCACCCTTGCGGCGGCCTTCGTCTTTCCCTGGACCGCTCCCTTTGTTCTGTTCAGCCAGTTTGCCTCCCTTCTTGGTTACTATGCCTATTTCTACCGGGTCTATCTTCTGCCCATGCGATACGGGTTCTGGGTCCTGGTTCCGGTGGCGCTGTGCTCGGCGGCGCTCTGCTGCCTTCAGCTGTGGAGGCGGGAGCAGCCGGAATAACCGCAAACAGAAAAGCGGGAGGTTCGGAACATGATGCTCCGGACCTCCCGCCTTGTTTATCGAGGACGATTCAGCTGTGCCCGCAGTCGTGTCCGCAGCTGTGTCCGCATTCGTGACCGCAGCTGCCGTGTTCGGTGCAGGTGACGCCGTCCACGTATCTCAGATTCCCCCGCAGGAGGGCGGCGACAGCTTCATCCGCGCTCCCGCTGACGCCGGCATAAAGATTCAGTCCCATCGCCGCGACGGCTCTCTGGGCGCCATCCCCGATGCCGCCGCAGATCAAGGTGTCCGCGCCGACCTTTTTCAGGACCCCCACCATGGCTTCATGCCCCGCGTTTATGGGGCGAATGGTCATCCGATGGGTGACCCGCCCCTGCTCCACGTCATAAATACGGAAAAGCTCCGTATGGCCAAAATGGGGAAATACCTTTCCATCCGCATAGGTTACCGCGATTCTCATCATTGCGCCGCTCCTTTATCCTGTTGCTCTGTAATCACTCTGTATGCGCTGATCGGAAAAAACTTGACCCCCGGAAGGATACAGTCTAGTATAAACAGTATAGCGAAGATCCGGGGACTTTTCTATTCTAGCATACTTTTTCCCGGTTTTCCATAATGGAGCTGGTATTCTTGACGATTCTTTTCGCCCCCATGGAGGGATTGACCGGCTGCATATACCGCCGTATCCATCACAGCTTTTTTCCCGGGGTGGACCGGTATTATGCACCGTTTATTTCCCCCGCCCATGACCACAGCGAGCCGCAGAGGGACTGGCGGGAGCTGCAGCCGGAGAACAACCCGGGTATCCCCCTCGTTCCGCAGCTCCTTACAAACAATGCAGAAGATTTCTTGTGGGCGGCGGAGGTCCTGCGGGATCTCGGCTGCCGAGAAGTGAATCTGAACCTGGGCTGCCCTTCGGGCACCGTGGTCGCCAAACGCAAAGGGTCGGGTTTTCTGGCGCTGCCGGAGGAGCTGGACGCCTTTCTGAATACTGTTTACTCCTCACCCCTCGCCTCGGAACTGCGGATCAGCATAAAAAGCCGGATCGGATTGAAAACGCCGGAGGGATTCCACCGTCTGGCCGAGATCTTCGCCCAATACCCGATCCCCCTGCTGATCCTGCACCCCAGGCTGCGCACGGACCAGTTCACCGGGCCGGTACGCCCGGAAGCATACGAGGAAGCCTTGGCATGCTGTCCCTTCCCCCTGGCCTGGAACGGGGATATTTTCACACCGGAGGATCTGACCCGGCTCCGCCGCCGCTTTCCCCAAATGGATACGGTGATGCTGGGACGAGGTCTGGCTGCTGATCCGGCTCTTGCCGCCCGATGCAAGGGCATACCCGGGTGGGAGAGCTGCTCACGCGAGATCCTTATGGCGTTTCACGAGGCCCTCTGCGAGGAATACAGAGCCGTTTTGTTTGGGGATACCGCCCTTTGCCACCGGATGAAAGAATTCTGGTCCTACCTGATCCGGCATTTCCGGAACGGACAGACATACTTCAAACGGATCTGCAAAGCAAAAAGCTACGCCGAGTATCAGCTTGCCGCCCACGCGGCGCTGCAGGAGCTGGAGCTCCTGCCCAACGCGGTCTGGGACTCTGCCCTGATTTAAGCAGAAGGAAAGGATGATGATTATGGCAGCCCCCTATTCCCACGTTTTCGAACCCATCCGCATCCGGGGGATCGATTTCAAAAACCGTGTCTTCCTCGCTCCGACCACTCCCGTTCTGGCTACGCCGGATGGGATCTGCACCCATGAGCTGGTGGACTGGCTCCGGTCCTTTGCCCGCGGCGGGGTCTGTACGCTCTATCTGGGGAACTGCTCTGTAGACCTGAGCCAGAACCGGGACCAGAGCTTTCAGCTGGATCTGGGTACCGACCGCGGCATTCTCCCTCTCAGCTGGTACGCGGATATGTGCAGGCAGTATGCCTGTCACGCCTCGCTGGAGATCAATCATGCCGGAGAAGGCGTCGCCTATGAAACCTTCGGCCGTCCCGGCTGGTCCTCCTCTTCCTTCATCTCCGATGATGAGATCCTTCGCGCCCAGCGAATGCACCGGGATCCCATCCCCTGCGAGGAAATGAGCAGGGAAAAAATCAAAGAGGTGGTGCAGCTTTTCGCCAACGCTGCCAGGCGCATGAAACGGGCGGGGATGGATATCGTCATGGTCCATGGCGGTCATGGCAATCTGATCAGCCAATTCACCAGCCCGAAATTCAATCATCGCACGGATGAATACGGCGGCAGCACGGAGAGGCGCGCGCGTTTCGCCATTGAGGTCTGCGACGCCATCCGCGAGGCCTGCGGTGACGATTTTGTCATCGAATACCGCTGCTCCGGGGATGAGATCGACCCGGAGGGGATGCACATCGAAGAGACGATCAAGCTGGCCGGGTATCTGAAGGGGCATATCGATATTCTCCATGTATCCGCCGGTCTGCACAGCGACCCCATGGGCAAGCACCAATACTATCGGAACTGGTGCCAGAACTACCTGATGGACCGCTGTTACAATGTCCATTTTGCCCGGGAGATCAAAGAGGCCCATCCAGATCTCCTGGTCAACACCGTGGGTTCCATCACCAGTCTGGATTATGCGGAGGAGATCATCGGCAGCGGCTGGGCCGATTTTGTCTCCATGTGCCGTCCGCTCATGGCTGATCCGGATATGCCCAATAAATATGCGGAAGGCCGGCCCGAGGATCGGCGTCCCTGTCTGCGCTGCGATACCTGCGCCAAGCATCTGCGGACCCCCAGGCACATTTTCTGCGCCGTGAATCCCATGTCCTTCATGACCAGCGATCTGCCGGACGGGCAGATCCCCAAAGCCCCGATCAGAAAACATGTCGCGGTCGTCGGAGGCGGCCCCGGAGGCATTACGGCGATGGAAACTCTCCTGGAACGGGGACATCGGGTAACGCTGTACGAAAAAACCGGCGAACTGGGAGGCAGCGTGAAGTATGCTGCCCAGGCGCCGTTCAAGCAAGATATCCGGGATTATCTGCGCTGGCTTCGGCATACGGCCGCCCAGTGCCGTTCCAAGGGAGCCAGGATCCTGCTGAATACGGAGGCGACGGCAGACAGGCTGAATGCAGAAGACTATGATGCTGTAATCCTGGCTCTGGGGGCCGATCCCATCCTTCCCAAACTGCCCGGAGCCGAGCTTCCCCATGTCTGCTGGGCGCCGGAGGCCGAATCCGGCCGGTTCCCTGTAGGGAAAAAGGTCGTTGTGATCGGGGGCAGCGCCGTGGGGATGGAGGCCGCGCTGAACATGTCCCTGCAGGGCAAGGACGTTGTCGTTCTGGAACAGCTGGAGCCCCTCCAGGCCTCCATGAAGCTGAAGCAGAGCGCCGGCTCCGGAGCCAGCGAGTTGACCCGTCTGTTTGAGGAGCGGGAGATCCCCCTGCTCTGCGGCTGCACGCTGACAGAGATCCTTTCGGATCGCGTCCGGTATCGACAAGGTGACGGCAGCCAGAAAGAACTGCTCTGCGATACCGTCCTTTTGGCCACGGGTATGCGCCCGAGACTGGCCCAGGCGGAGAGCATGCGTCACTGCGCGCCGGAGACCTCCGTATTTCTGGTCGGCGACTGTGTTCGCGCCGCCTCTGTCTATGAAGCGGTGAACGAGGCCTTCCAGGTCTGCCTGCATATCTGACATGATCCTGCCGGAGAGTCTGGCCGACCGTCTTCTCCCCTGGTACCGGGCAAACCGCAGGTCTCTGCCCTGGCGGGATACGAAAGATCCTTACCGGGTCTGGCTCTCGGAGATTATGCTTCAGCAAACCCGGGTGGAGACGGTAAAGGCATATTTCCTTCGCTTTATGGAAGCGCTGCCGGATATCCGGGCCCTTTCGGAATGCCCGGAGGACCGGCTGCTCAAGCTTTGGGAGGGGCTGGGCTATTACAGTCGGGCCAGAAACCTGCAGAAGGCGGCAAAGCAGATCATGGATCATTTCGGCGGCTGTTTTCCCCGCGAACCGGCGCAGGTTCGCAGCTTGCCCGGAATCGGGGCATATACCGCGGGCGCCATTTGCTCCATCTGTTTTGATCTGCCCACGCCGGCCGTAGACGGCAATGTGCTTCGCGTCTGCTCCAGATTAACGGCCAGCCGGGATGACGTTTCCCTGGCCCAGGTCAAGCGGGCGGTTGCCGAAGCGCTTGTTCCCCGTTTCCCGGCGGAAGGACGCGGGGACTTTAATCAGGCGCTGATGGAGCTGGGCGCAACGGTTTGTATACCCAGAGGCGTTCCGCAGTGCGCCGTTTGTCCCCTTGCGCAGATCTGTCTGTCACAGAAGGAGGAGCTCTGGCGCGGGATCCCCGTTATCGGTCCGAAAAAGGCGAAACGGCAAGAGCTGATCTCCGTCCTTCTCCTGCGCTGCGAAAACCGATATGCGGTACGAAAACGTCCCCATGCCGGACTTCTGGCTGGTCTATGGGAGTATCCCTCTCAGGAAGGTCTGATTTCCCCGCAGCAAGCCCTGGATCAGGCGGCTGCCTGGGGTTGTGTCCCCACCAGACTTCTGAAGATCACCCAGCGGGAGCACATTTTCACCCACCGGGAGTGGCACATGACCGGATATGAGATCGAGTGTTCTGTCATGTCTGATCGATTCAGCTGGGCAAGTCCTCAGGAGCTGGACGAGGTCTATTCCCTGCCCAGCGCGTTTCGGAAATTCGAGGAAACAAAAGATCGTTGACCGCGCTCTGCGCGGAGGAAAGGAGAACCAAGCATGAAATCCAAAATCGAATCCAAATCCGCCCCTGCCGCCATTGGTCCCTACTCCCAGGCTACCATTGCCGGAAACACCGCGTACGTCTCCGGCATGCTGGGCATCGATCCCGCTACCGGCGAACTGAAGGAGGGCGTAGAGGCGCAGGCCGAGCAGGCCCTGCTGAATCTGGAGGCTGTGCTGAAGGAGGCGGAGCTCACCACTGCCAGCGTAGTCAAGACCACCGTTTTCCTTGCGGATATGGGCGCCTTCGGTCAGGTAAATGCGATTTACAGCAAGCATTTCTCCGCGCCCTATCCCGCTAGATCCTGTGTGCAGGTCTCCGCCCTGCCCAAGGGCGGTCTTTTTGAAATCGAAGCCATTGCCGTTCGCGGGTAAACACACTGCAGGATACCGCCGCCGATCCGGTTTCGTGATCGGCGGCGGTTTTCTGTATGGATAACGGCCTCAGAAGAACACCTGCCGGGGGCAATATTCATTGAAAAACCGTCCATTCCATATAAAAAGCTACAGTACCCTTCCAGATCAGGATCCCGTTGTCTATATCTACTTTATCCGCTGAAACACAGTCTTTCGGTCAGGAGGGCGGTCTCCCGCGGCAGGGCGGCTCCGAAGATGTTTTCGGCGCCCAGATCAGCGGGACAAGGATCAACAGCTCCTCATCAGGAAATCTGGCGGCTGTCGGCGCGATCGCTCCGGCAGCCGTCTTTCCTGTTCATACAAAGGAGATAGACAAATCATTCCTTCTGCTGTAAAGTAAATCTGAGCATAAGCAATCGCGGTCTGCTGCATGAAGACGGCTCCAGCATGAATGAAAGGCGCAATTTGTGATAAACGGAGGAAGTGAACATGGAAAAGCGAGGCGTACTCAAAGGCCTGCGGGTCATCGATTTTGGCCAGTATATCGCCGGCCCGCTTGCCGCCATGATCCTGGGAGATTACGGCGCGGATGTAATCCATATTGATCCGCCCGGCGGCCCGCGCTGGGATGGCTATCGGGCAAACGCGGTCCTGGCCCGGGGGAAACGAAACATTATTCTGGACCTGAAGGATCCTGCGGAGCTTGCCATTGCCAAAAGGCTGGTCAGTACGGCGGATATCGTGGTAGAAAACTTCCGTCCCGGCGTTATGGACCGCCTTGGCCTTGGATATGAGGCATGCGCAGCCGAGAATCCGGCGCTGATCTACTGCTCCCTGCCCGGTTTCTCCAAGGACGATCTCCAGCGCCGGTCGCTGCCGGGCTGGGAGGGGATCATCGGCGCGGAAGCCGGCTTGTATTCCGGTGTGGATTTTGCATCCCATAGCCGCTTTATCCGATTTGACGCTCTGCCTTTAGCCTCCAACTTCGCCGCCGTCATCGCCTGTCACAGCATCGTAGCCGCCCTGATCGTACGAAGAAAATGCGGTCGAGGCCAGTACATAGAATCCGCCCTGTACGACGCAGCCTTTGAGGTGGACAGCACCCGCACGGTTACCCCGCCTCAGAGTATGCTGCCTCCCGGCATGGAACGGAAAAAGGAGAGCACCAACAGCTATGCGCTTGTCCGTCTCATGGCGCAATACCCCTGCAAAGATGGCCGGTATATCCAGACCACGCCCCCGCCCCGCGGCGCCCTGAGCATCGCCCGCGCCTTATTCCCGGCAGAGTGGATCGACGACGCCGTCCCTCCCGACGCGGGAGACGCGGTCCGAAGACTCATGCAGGAACGGACCATGCAGGAATGGGAGGACTATGCCCAGAAGGAGCACGGAGCCGGCTTTTCCATATCCAAAACCAGTGCCGAGTGGCTGCGGGACAAGGCCGCTTTGGACAGCCGCAGCGTGATCACCGTTGACGATCCTCTCCTTGGACCGACGCTGCAGCCCGGCGTTCCCTCAATTATGTTGAAAAGCGGGGACTGCGCGGGGATGCCCCGGCATCTGCCGGATCAGGACCGCGCAGAGATCCTGGCAGAGCTGGACGCCATTCCCGCTGGAAGCATTCCCGGAAGCTGTCTGCCTGCCGAGCCGGCTTTGAAGGGCATAAAGGTGCTGGATCTTTGCCAGGTCGTGGCCGGTCCCACTTGCGGACGCCTCCTGGCCGAATACGGCGCGGAAGTTCTGAAGATCAACAATCCCCGTCTTATGGAGAACCATACGGCCCTTGCGGGGCATGAGACCCAGAACAACGGAAAGACCTGCATCTTCCTGGATCTGAAATCTCCGGAGGGCAGGAAGCTGATGGATTCCTTCATACGGGAGGCGGATATCTTCCACTGCAACTTCGCCCAGGCTGCCTATGAGCACTTGGGCGTAACGGAAGAACAGCTTCGGCAGAAGAATCCCAATATCATTCTATCCCAGATCAATATTCATTCCCTGGGCGGAGGCAGGGAATGGATGCGCGGCCACGAAGACCTGGGCGAGGCGGCCTCCGGTATGTCCTGTCGCTACGGCAACTCCGTCAAGCCGGAGACCCTTCCCCTTCTGGTTCTCGACCATATGACCGGTCAGATGGGCTGCCTCGGGGTGCTCCTGGCCGTCTATGGCAGACTATGCAACGGCGTCGGTCAGCGGGTTCAGGCCTGCCTTTCCCGCAGCTCGACCCTGACGCAGCTTCCCTTTATGCTGGATTACTCCGGGAAGACATGGGACGAGCCCGCCGGACCGGAGGCCAAGGGGTACGGCCCCCTTGACCGGATCTTCAGGGCGAAGGACGGCTGGTTCTATCTCGTCGCCAGGGATACCTCGTCCATACGCGCTATCCCCCTTCTTGCCGGTCTTCCGGAGGATCCGGAAGCCTTGTCCGCCGCTCTGGAAAGCATGACCGCCGAAGGGACCGTTGACGCCTGGGTAAGCCTGCTGAGTCAGTCTGAGGTAACCGTGCGTCGCTGCCGCTTCTATCAGACCGACCCCCCTGAGGAGGATTACGCCAAGGCCAAGGGTCTCACGAAGCGGGAGTTTCATCCCGGCGTGGGTATGCTCCGCACCACCCATGGCGCGGGTCGTCTTTCCCTTACGCCTGTGCTCTCCGTTTTTCCCTCCCCTGCGCCCGGAGCCGATACGGACTGGTTCCTGGAAAAATGCCGGAAGGAAGGACGCATTTGACCTCAGGCGCCCGATGCGAAGATCCCGCGGCGATCGGTTGAGCGCCTTCCTGCACCAATCACGGAAAAACCTGCTTGCGGCATCGCGATGCAAGCAGGTTTTCTCTTGTTTTATGTGTGTGGGGAAGCCGATTATGGCCCTTCCGATCCGATCATTTCTTCTTGAAGGTACCGAAGATGCCCCGAATGAGGCTGCCGCTGATCTCGCGGCCGATCCCGTTCACCGTGCTGTTGAACGCGCTGTTGATGGCATTTGTGGCGATGCTCTGCTTTTTGGAGATCGGACGCCGGATGGTATTGCTGATGACGCTGCGGGTGGCGCTGCTGGCAGCGGTGGTGACGATGCGCTGGGCCTTATTCATCCGCTGGCTGGCTTTCTTCTGCTTTTCCTTTTCCAGCGCAGCCTTTTCCTTCTCCTCGGCCCGCTGCTGAGCCAGAGCCTCTTTCTCCGCGGCCTTCTGACGGGCAAGCTCAGCCTTCTCCTCCGCGATCCGCTGCGCTTCCTCCTCCTTCTGCCGCTCCAGCTCAGCCAGGTATTCCTCGTATTCCCGGGCGCTCTCCTCCGCGCGCTTCGCCAGCAGCTCATAGGCGGACTCCCGATCCACCATCTCATCATAGCGGGAGCCGATCCCGTCCCGCCGAAGCGCGTCCTCCCGCTCCGCATCCTCGATGCTGCCCATATGGCTCTGGGGAGGAAGGATCCATGCCCGCTCCACCGGGGTGGGTGCGCCGTCATCCCCCAGGAAGGAAATCAGCGCTTCGCCGGTAGCCAGCTCCATAATGGCATCCAGGGTGCGGAACTCCGGATTTGCACGGAAGGGATCAGCTGCCGCCCGGACCTTCTTCTGTTCCGCAGGGGTATAGGCTCGAAGGGCATGCTGGACCCGGTTGCCCAGCTGGGCCAGGATATCCCCGGGTATATCTGTGGGGCTCTGGGTCACAAAGTAGACGCCGACACCCTTGGAACGGACAAGCCGGACTACCTGCTCGATTTTCTGAAGCAGGATCTTGGGCGCGTCGTCAAAAAGAAGGTGGGCTTCATCAAAGAAGAATACGATCCTGGGCTTGGCCAGATCGCCGGCCTCCGGCAGGTTCTCATACAGCTCGCTCAGCATCCAGAGGAGGAAGGTGGAATAGAGCTTCGGGCTCTGGAACAGCTCAACGCAGTGGAGGATGTTGATCCAGCCGCGGCCGTCATATGTAGTTTCCAGCCAATCGCGCACATCGAAGGCGGGCTCGCCGAAAAACACATTGCCGCCCTGATCCTCCAGATACAGCAGATTGCGCAGAATCGTGTTCACGCTCTGGGGGGTGATGTTGCCGTATTCGGCGGAAAGGTCCTTCGCGTTCTCCGAAACGAAGCTCAGGATCGCTTTCAGGTCCTTCACGTCCAGCAGGAGGAGCCCGTTTTCATCCGCAACGCGGAAGGCGATATTCAGGATGCCGGTCTGCGTCTGGTTCAGATCCAGTACCCGGCTGAGGAGAAGCGGCCCCATTTCGGAGATGGTTGTACGCAGCGGATGCCCCTTTTTCCCATACACATCCCAAAAACGGGTGGGGTATGAACGGTAGCTCCAGTCCTCAATCCCGAAGCGCTGCACCCGGCTTTCCACATTTTCATTGGGCGTACCCTGTTTGACCATGCCGGCCAGATCCCCTTTGATGTCCGCCAGGAAAACCGGGACTCCCGCTTCGGAAAAGCTCTCTGCCATCACCTTGAGCGTCACTGTTTTTCCGGTACCGGTGGCTCCGGCTACCAGCCCATGACGATTGGCTTTGGCAGGCTCCAGGCAAATCTTTTTCCCGTTATCTCCCGCCGCGATCCACAGCATGCCGTTTTGATACATTCTCGTCTTTCCTTTCCAGATCCGTCCGTACTGCAGGATGGATGTATTCTATTCCCTTGATCAGTTGAGGAAGTCCTTCAGTTTCTTGCTCCGGCTGGGATGGCGCAGTTTCCGCAGCGCCTTTGCTTCGATCTGCCGGATCCGCTCGCGGGTGACGTTGAATTCCTTTCCCACTTCCTCCAATGTGCGGGATCTTCCGTCTTCGATTCCGAAGCGCAGGATCAGCACCTTTTTCTCCCGCTCCGTCAGGGTATCCAGCACACTCATCAGCTGTTCCCGCAGGAAGGTGAAACTGGCAGCCTCAGCGGGCTCAGATGCGTATTCATCCGGGATAAAATCCCCCAAATGGCTGTCTTCCTCTTCGCCGATGGGCGTCTCGAGACTGACGGGTTCCTGGGCGATCTTCAGGATATCCCGCACCTTGTCCGCCGGCATGCCCATCTCCTCCGCCACTTCCTCCGGGGTAGGATCATGCCCCAGCTCCTGAAGCAGCTGCCGGGAGACCCGGATGACTTTATTGATGGTTTCGACCATGTGAACGGGGATACGGATAGTCCTGGCCTGGTCGGCGATAGAGCGGGTGATGGCCTGCCGGATCCACCAGGTGGCGTAGGTGGAGAACTTATAGCCCTTGGTGTGATCGAACTTCTCCACCGCCTTGATGAGTCCGAGATTGCCCTCCTGGATCAGATCCAGAAACAGCATTCCCCTGCCCACATAGCGTTTGGCAATGGAGACCACCAACCGCAGGTTGGCTTCCGCCATACGGCGCCCCGCATCCTTGTCCCCCTCGCTCATTCGCTTGGCCAGCTCGACTTCCTCCTCCGGCGTCAGCAGGTTGACCTTGCCGATCTCCTTGAGATACATTCTGACCGGATCATCGATGCTGAAGGTATCGGCCAGCGCATCGGTTGCCGCCAGCTCATCGTCGCTGATCTCCTCCATATCGTCCAATTCGTCAAAATCAGCTTCGTCGGGCAGCTCCTCCGCGGCCACCTCCTCGCCGTGATTATTGACGTTGAATTCCTCTTCCACCGTCTCGATCCCCATATTGTCGATGAGCTCGAAGATCTTGTCTGCCTGCTCGGCTTCAAAATGGAGATCCTCCATCAGGTCCATCACCTCTTTGATGGTCAGGGACCCGTTCTTTTTTCCCTTTTCCAGCAGCTCCTTGATCCGCTGCTCCGGACTCTTCTGCGCAGCGTCGCGTTCCGGCAGGCTGTCTGCGCCGACCGCCGCTTTTTCCTTTTCCGCCTTTGCCTTCTCCTCTGCCTCGGCCTGCTTCAAGAACTCGTCAGCCGCAGCTTCCAAATCCTCATAGTGCTGGACCTGCTCATCCTTTTTCTCCTCAGCCGCCGCTTCCTCAGCGGGCTTTTTCTCGGATGCTTTCTCCTTGCCTTTCGCCTTAGTCCTTGGCTTTGCCTTGGGCTTTTCCGCCGCAGAGACTGCGGCCGTCTCTTCCGCGGGAACCGCTGCTTCCTCCGGAACCGTTTCTTTTTTCTTCTTCTCTGCCATATCTTCTGTCCTTTCCCGCGCCGTCTCCGGCGCTGCTTGATCGTCAAGTCAATCCAGTTTGTTTTTCTTTCGCATGAGACGGGCTATTTCCCGGAGGTCTCCGCTTTTCATGATTCTTTCCTGACGGATCACATCCGTATAGTTTTTCAGCGTCGTCCTGGCCTGTCCTCCCGTTTCCGGCTTGTTCAGCAATTCCGTGAGCAGGGCAGCCTCGCCCTCTTCCATGCCCGCGGCCAGCGCGGAGGGGGTAACGCTGCGCCCTTCCTGCTGCCGCCTTCGCAGTTCTTCATACAGCCGCCGGAGAAACGGGGACGTGAACTCCTCCGCCTCCAGACTGCATTCCCGGATCATGCCGGGATCCATCAGAAGCAGCCGGATCACCCCCTCCTCCGCGACGGCGCTGCGAACATCGTCATACCTGAGCTTCTTCTCCTGAGGCTGAGCGTTTCTGGTCGGCCGGGTCAAAGTCCGCTCATATTGCTTCCGTCCGTTTTTCAGGTTCCGGCTCCGCTGCCGCTCCACCTCCTGCTTTAGCGATTCTGCGGTAACGCCGGCTCCTGCCGCGGCGCGGGAGCACCACACCTCCCGCTCCACGGGGCTGGCGATCTCCGCCAGCATGGCGCAGACTGCGCGCAGGTATTCCAGGCGCTGCATATCGTCCGTCAGATCATATTGATCGCGCAGCTCTCCCAGCCGGAATTCCATCCCGCCTCCGCTTCCGCTGAGCAGCTGTTCAAAGGCTTCCGACCCCCGGAGACGGATAAAATCATCCGCATCGATTTTCACCGTTTTTCCGTCTACGATGCGGTCCGGCAGCTTGAGAACACGAACGCTGAATTCGGAGTTTTTCAGCAGATCCAACGCTCTCTCCGTCGCCTTCTTCCCAGCCGGGTCATTGTCATAGCAGATGATGATCTCCTTGGCGTAGCGGGAGATGAGCCTGGTCTGCTCCGTGGTCAGCGCTGTGCCCATGGATGCTACCGCATTGTCGAACCCGGCCTGGTGAAGCGTGACGACGTCGATATTGCCTTCCACCAACAGGATGCTGCCCCGTTTCGTATTCTTGGCCAGATTCATGCCGAACAGCGTCCGCCGTTTGGAAAACACCAGGGTCTCCGGACTATTGAGGTATTTCGGCTCCTGATCCTCGTTCAGCGCGCGGCCGCTGAACCCCAGCACCTCGCCCCGGATATCGATCACCGGAAAGATCAGCCGGTCCCGGAATTTATCGTACACGCTGCGCGTTCCGTTTTCTTTCCGGCGCTGTCCGGCGGTAACCAGTCCCGCGCCCAGAAGCTCCTCCTGCGTGAAGCCCTTTTCGCGCATGGCGCTGAGCAGCTTGTCCCACCCCTCGGGCGCCGCGCCAAGGCCGAAGCGGTTGGCCGTCTTCCGGCTGATCCCCCGTTTCTCCAGGTACGCCGCAGCTTTGACGCCCTCCGGCCCATTCAAGCAGGCATAAAACCAGCGGGCAGCTTCCCGGTTCAGCTCAAGCATGCGTTTCCGCTGCCTGGGCAGCTCCTGATCGCCGCTCTCCTCGGGTACGGTCATTCCGTTTTTTTCCGCGAGAAACCGGACCGCATCCGGAAAGGAGAGGTTCTCGATCGCCATGATAAAGCTGATCACTCCGCCGCCCTTTCCGCAGCCGAAGCAATGATAGATCTGTTTATCCGGCGACACGGAAAAGGAAGGGGTCTTTTCATTATGAAACGGACACAAGCCGAAGAGATTGCCGCCCTTTTTGGTGAGCTGAACATATTGGGATACCACATCCACGATGTCGCTCCGTTCCACCAGCTCATCCAGGAAGGCATCCGGTATCGCCACGGGTATTCCTCCTCTCCTCTTGCTCCTGCGGCAGGCTCAGCGGGCGCTCCACCCCATGGGGATATACAGCTCACCGAACACGCTCACCGCAAATTGATCCGTCATTCCCGCGATATAGTCGCATACCGCTCTGGCGCTTCCCTCCGACTCCGCGACTGCGCGGTAATCCTCAGGCAGCCGGGAGGGATCAGCCAAATAATGCTCATACAAGGCGCGTAGCATACCTTCGACCTTTCTTTCCTCGGACTTCGCCACCGGATTGCGGTATACCCGCTCAAACAGGAAATCCCGAAAGACGGTCATCGCCTGTTCCACCGGCGGGCTCATCCGAATGTCCTCCCGGGAGGACTGGATGATATCCCGGACGACGGTATCGATCCTGCGGCTGTAATGGCTGCCCAGCACCTCCTGCACTTCAGCCGGCAGATCGGTCTCCTTCAGCAGCCCGGCCCGCACCGCGTCGTCCGTATCGTGGTTTACATAAGCAATTCTGTCGCTGAATCGGACGATCTTCCCCTCCAGGGTCTCCGGCCACCGGTCCCCCGTATGCCAGCGGATCCCGTTGCGCACCTCCCAGGAAAGATTCAGCCCTCTTCCGTCCTTCTCCAGCCGGTCTATCGTCCGGAGGCTATGGGCATTATGCTCAAAGCCGCCGGGGTAGATCGCTTTCAGGGCGCGTTCCCCCGCATGACCGAAGGGGGTATGGCCCAGATCGTGTCCCAGGGCGATGGCCTCCGTCAGATCCTCGTTCAAACGCAGCGCTCTGGCGATCGTCCTGGCGATCCGGCTGACCTCCAGGGTATGGGTCATTCTGGTCCGGTAGTGATCCCCTTCCGGGCTCAGGAGCATCTGGGTTTTGTGCTTCAGTCTGCGGAAAGACTTGGAGTGAACGATCCGGTCCGTGTCTCGCTGGAAGCAGGTGCGGACCTCGCAGGGCTCTTCCGGATGCTCTCTTCCCCGGCTTTCGGCCGCCAGGGCTGCCTGCGGCGAGAGCACCAGTCTTTCCAATTCTTCTCGTTCCTGACGCGGATTTGACATTTGCATCGCCGCCTTCCTGTCCACTACGGGTCATTCCTTTCCCGTTCATGCCGCAAACCTCGTACATGTCTTCATTATTCCTATACGCGCTTTTTTTCTTTTTCCCTTCCGAAAACCCTTTCTTTTTTCGATTTTTTCGATATAATTAGCCACAAGGAGCATGATTCTGGTGCCGGAGGCGGAAAATGAGGCTAAGGATGCGATATGGAGGCGGCGGGCAGGCGTTGGTTCTTCTGCTTATCCTGCTTCACGGGGGCACCCTCGCGCTTTTGATCCGGAGCCTTGCGGCGGAACAATGGGGACACGTCGGTCTATGCGCCTTATGCCTTGCGCTGTATTCCCTTCCCGCGCTTTTGGGCCTTGTCTTCCATGCTTCCCTGCCTCCTCTGCTGTACGGTATAGCCGCCTGCTTCGCTGCCGCCGCGAATCTCGGCGGCGAGGTATTCGGGTTTTATCTTCAGCTCTCGTTTTGGGACTCTGCTCTCCACTTCATATGGGGAATTCTGGCTGCGGTAATCGGGTATTCCATGCCCGATCTGCTGGGCCGGCGGGAGGGCATTTCCCGGGCTATGCCAAAGGCAGCCGCCGTCCTGCTGTCCGTCTCCTTTGCCATGCTCGTCGCCGTGCTTTGGGAATTTGTTGAATTTGCCGTAGATTTGTGGTTTCATACCGATATGCAGAAGGACAGCTGGCAAAGCTCCGTTTATTCTGTTCTTCTGCAGCCGGAAGGGCTGAATCAAGCCTTGAAGGTCGATATCTCCAGTGTGATCGTCAATGGGAATCCCTGGCCTGCCTTTCTGGACGTTGGTCTGCGGGACACGATGCTGGATCTTCTCTGGACCTTTGCCGGCGCCGTTCCCGGCGCAGCGCTGGTGCTGACGGACTACCGGAAATCCGGAAGAGCGCGGCTCCTCGGCACCCTGCTTCCGAGGCCAATACCGTATGAAACCAAGGATGGGACAAAAAGAAAATGAACCGGAAACACCTTTCAAAATGGAAGCAGAGCGTATTTCGAATCACCCTCAGCAAGAAGATCCTGCTCGGCTTCATCCTTGCGGTCATCATTGCCATCGCCGCATTTCAGATCTTCAAGCCCATACCGGCTATATTGGTGATTCTGGTCCTGGCCGTTGTTATCTATTCTCTCATCGACCGCTATCTGATCAAGCCGATCCAGGCGCTGACCCTTTCTGTGATCGAAAGCAGGCCCACCGCCGACGGGTTTGAGTATCATGCTCCGGAGATCCATACCGGGGATGAGCTGGAGCTGTTGTCCGATGCGCTGAAGCGCATGGCGGCGGACATGAACCGGAAGGACTGATTCCCCGGGCATGACCCCTTCTCAGTTATTCGAGAGGTGTTTCGATCTATGCTTCATTTTCCGAACCGTACCGGTCCAAGGTGGATCGTCTGTTTTCTGGGAAACCCCGGCAGCCAATATGCCCGTACCCGGCACAACGCCGGCTGGATCGCCTGTACCCTCCTGGAGGAGGAACATCCGATCCATACGACCAGGCTGAAATTCCACGCCTTTACCGATATAGCCGCTTTTGGAGGGGAATCGGTGCTGTTCCTCCGCCCGCAGACCTACATGAATCTCAGCGGCGAGGCTGTTCAGCCCGCCGCCGCTTTTTACCGGATCCCACCGGAGCATGTGATCGTGATCCATGACGATATCGCCCTGCCTCCCGGAAAAATCCGCATCAAGCGCGGCGGATCAGACGGCGGGCACAACGGCATCAAAAGCATCACCCAAAAACTGGGCACGCAGGATTATCCTCGGATCAAGATCGGCGTGGGCGCTCCCCCCCGACCGGATTATGACGTGATCGATTGGGTCATCGGTAAACTGAGCGATACGGAGTACCGGGATATCCGGGAAGCCGCGTCCCGCGCGCTGGAGGCCGCGGAGGAGATCATTTCCCACGGCATCGACAGCGCCATGAATAAATTCAACCATTAATCTTCCGGAAAGGATATGGGTTTATGACCGTACCGGAATACCGGGCATTGGCACAAAAGGCCGCCCTTCGGGTCGGACCGGCTTATCTGAGGGTCTTCCTGATTTTTACCGCGTTTTCCGCCGTACTCCTGTATTTCAGTCTGCGTATGCAGCAGCGGTTCATGGTATGGCAGGAAACGGTACAGCAGTTTCTCGTCGCCGGCGATCCCAATCTCCCTCCCCTGACCTGGGAGGTGCTCAGCTATATGGGCCTGGCGCTTGTTCTTCTCCTCCTTGCTCAGGTTCTGAAGGCCGGATGGTATGAGATCACCCTGCGGGGCGTTCGGGGCCTTCCCTACTCCTGGCGGGATCTGCCCTCCGGTTTTTCCCGGATCGGCAAGGTTTTTGTGCTCTCTATCGTGATCGAATTCGGCTGTCTGCTCGGGTGCTGTCTGTTTATCCTTCCGGGAGCGATGCTTTTTTACCGCTGGCGGCTCAGTTGGTTCGTTCTGGCAGAGCATCCGGAATACGGTCCGATCCGCTGCCTTCGTCAGTCCGCCAGGCTGATGGTCGGGGAAAAAATGAATCTCTTCCGCCTGGATCTGAGCCTGCTTCTCCCCTATGCGCTCTCTCTTCTGGTATTCTATATTTCATATGGGGTGGTTCGTCTCTGGGAGTTTCCTTCCATCGCCCTCACCCACTGTGTGTTCTATAATACGATGACCCATTGGGAGGATACATCCTCTCCGGTGGAGCCTGATCCGGGCAGGTGATCGTCCATGGGATCTCAACGCTTCATCCGGGAAGAAGCCCTGCTCGGCCCGGAGGCCATGGCGCGGCTGGCAGGAAGCCATGTCGCGGTTTTCGGCCTGGGGGGAGTCGGTTCCTGGGCCACGGAAGCTCTGGTGCGGGGCGGCGTCGGGAAGCTGACGCTGGTTGATTTTGACACGGTAAGTGAATCCAACCTGAACCGTCAGCTGTTTGCCCTCGGCTCAACGCTGGGCCGTCCCAAAGCCCTTGTTGCCGCCGAACGGGCAAAGGATATCAACCCGGAGATCCTTGTCATTCCCCGTGTTGAACGGTATACGGCCGAAACCAGGGAGGCTCTCCTGTCCCGGGACTATGATTATCTTCTGGACGCCATCGATATCGTCACCAGCAAGCTGGACCTGATCCAGTCCGCGCATGTCCTGGGTATTCCCATCGTAAGCGCCCTGGGTACGGGAAACCGGCTTTCCGCCGATGGCTTCCGCATTTCCGATATCAGCGAGACCCGGGATGATCCCCTGGCGCGGGTCATGCGAAAGGAGCTGCGTAAGCGAGGGATCCTGCATACCGCCGTGCTCTGGGCGCCCGGAAATGCGGCAAAGCCGTCAGATACGGGGGAAGAACCGCCTCAGGGACGCAGAAGCATCCCCGGCAGCGTGAGTTGGGTCCCCTCTGCCGCAGGGCTGGCGTTGGCCGGATTCGTGATCCGGGCCTTGGCAGGCGTCGAATGAATCCCGCAGCCCTGCTCTTGCGCAAATCCCTGCCCTATGCTAAACTATAGATGTGTTGAGGAGGCTCCTCCTGCCCGGACTATGATTGTTTATGATTTTGACAAGACGATCTTCCTTGGGGAGAGCAGCACTGCGTTTTATCGCTTCTGCATCCCCCGTCATCCGCTGATCCTGCTGTGGCTCCCTGTGGCAGGGCTATTTGGATTGGGGAAGCTGCTGCATCTCTGCGACATGACCCGCTGGAAGGAAGCTTTTCATGGGTACCTTCGCGCTGTTCCGGATGCGGAGGTCCTGGTCGAACGTTTCTGGGACCGGATGCAGGGCCGGATAGCCCCCTGGCTTCCGGATAAACTGCCTCAGGGGGGACTTGTCCTCTCCGCCTCGCCGGAATTTCTCATTGCTGGACTTTGCCGCCGGCTGGGTCTGGATTATATGGGGACCCGGATGGATATCCGAACCGGCCGGATCGATGGGCAAAACTGCCGCGGAGCGGAAAAGCCCATCCGCTTCCGTGAGCGATATCCGGATACGGAGATTTGCGAATTTTATTCCGACAGTCTTTCCGATTCCCCCATGGCCCGGCTTGCCCGAAAAGCATATCTGGCCGCAGGCGGGCAGCTGAGGCCCTGGCCTGATTCCGAATAGTTCCGATATACACGGCGTCTCTGCGTATCGGTAACGAAAATCTTGAAAAAGGAGAAACGAACATGTCTTTTGCTGACAAACTGAAAAAGTTTACCAACGATGCGGTGGAAAAGGGCAAGGGTCTTGCCGAACAGGGCAAGCTCTCCCTGGACAATCAGAAACAGCTGGATGCGATCAAGCATGCACAGCAGCTCATCGGCGCATATGTGGCGGAAAACAATCTCCTGGCTGAGGATGAGTATATCATCAGCCAGCTCTCCGCCATCGCCGCCGCCAATGAGATCATAGAGAAAAACAGCAGCCGCATTTCCGAGCTGAAGGCCGCCGGAGCCGCAGCTGCGGAGGAGGCCGCGGATACGCTGGACGAGGTGATCGACGAAGCGGACGCCGCAGCGAAAAAGGTCGAAGAGACCGTGCAGAGGGCGTTTTGCCCCGAATGCGGCAAGGAGGTCGATCCGGGCGCCCGGTTCTGCCCTTCCTGCGGTAAACCCCTCGTCTGAATTCCAAGGATTCCAGAACAGTCGGCCGGGTGCTGAGCACCCGGCCGATTCAACTCATTCACATTCTCTTTATCCCGTTCCGGACTACCGGAATGATTATCTTGCACGGTAGTATTCAGCCAGCATCTCCGCCGTCTCCTGTCCGATGATGCAGCTGTATCCGGTGAAGCCTCCCTGATCGTCCCAGCGGAGCTCGCAGCCCGATGGGCAGCCCTTGCAGATGGCGCTCCTGTCGCTGATCTCTTCATAGGCGTCCGGTTCAGGAAGCCGCGGCGCTTTCCGGGGTCCGGAGGGCGTCGGCCCCCTATCCCAGATCACCCGGTTATCCGTCTTTTCCGGCTTTCTCCCCGGGGATCCGTGTCCAAAGGCATACGTATGCACGCCGCCGTCCGCGATACGCTTCAGCAGACGGATCAGGTTCTCCTGCTGGACGTCGGTGAGGACGCCCAGTTTTTTTTCGGTCTCTTCGGGATGAAGGCGAAAATCGGCTCCCAGAGTCTGCATCAAGCTCACGATCTCATCCTGTCTTTTCATGCCGATCCTCCTGCATTTCTTCCGTACTTATCCGTTATACTGTAGCATCAGCGGGAAAAAAAAGCAAGGCGGGCTCACAAAAGGCGTACAATTTGCAAAAACCTGCAGAGTCTCTGCTTGTGACGGCAGGGTATTTATGGTATCATTTTGGACATAGAAAACCTGAATCTGAGGTGGGAAAGGAGAATTCGATGAAACGGGAACTCGGCAAGACGGGAATCATTACCGAAACCATGGCCTTTGGCGCGCTTCCGATCCAGCGGATCAGCAAGGCGGAAGCCGTCCGTCTGCTTCGTATGGCTCTTGACGGGGGGCTGACCTATTTTGATACCGCCCGCTGGTATACGGACAGCGAGGAAAAACTGGGGGAAGCGTTCAGCGGCTGCCGCAGCGAGCTGTATATCGCAACCAAGACCGGGAGCCAGACCCCGGAAGGGTTTTGGGCCGATCTGGAAACCAGTCTGCGCATGCTGAAGACGGATCACATCGATGTATACCAGTTCCACAACCCCTCTTTTGTCCCTCGTCCGGGGGATTCCTCCGGACTCTACGACTGCATGCTGAAGGCAAAGGAGCAGGGCAAGATCCTGCATATCGGCATCACCAATCACCGCATCGGCGTCGCTCAGGAGGCGGTGGCGTCCGGTCTGTATGAAACGCTGCAGTTTCCATTCAGCCTGCTGGCCTCTCCCCAGGACATCGAGCTCGTGGAATCCACCGTATCCGGCGGGATGGGGTTCGTTGCCATGAAGGCCATGTCCGGCGGTCTGATCCGCAGCGGACGGGCCGCGGCGGCGTTCATCGCCCGATATCCGGTCCTGCCCATCTGGGGCGTCCAGAGGGAGGCAGAGCTGCAGGAATTTTTGGATTACCTCCGGGAACCGCCTGAGCTGACCGCGGAGCTGGAGGCGATCATGGAAAAAGACCGCGTTGAGCTTTCCGGAGATTTCTGCCGCGGCTGCGGATACTGCATGCCATGTCCCCAGGGGATCGAAATCAACACCTGCGCCAGAATGAGCCTGCTTCTCCGGAGGGCGCCGTCCGCGCAGAACCTTAGTCCGCGGGGTCAGGAAATGATGAAGAAGATCGAGACCTGCCTCAACTGCGGCGCATGCAAAGCCAAGTGTCCTTACGGCTTGGACACGCCCGCCCTGCTGCGGCGGAATTATGAGGATTATCAGCGCGTTCTGGCTGGAGAAACAGCGATATGACCGCTGCACATCCTTCAGAAAAATGCGCTTTTTCTCCTTCTGTCGGTTGACTTTGTTCCGGCAGGGTATATAATGATCGAAAATGTGCTTGCCTCAGCACATTGTTTTCATTCCCGTATAGCAAACGCAGTTTCAGTCAAAATACATTGAGCATGGGGGAACAGGATTTATGCGCAATTCAGAAAAGACCATGGACAAGATCGTCGCGCTCTGCAAAAACCGCGGTTTCATTTTCTCCGGCAGTGAGATCTACGGCGGTCTGGCCAATACCTGGGACTACGGCCCCTTGGGCGTAGAGTTCAAAAACAACATCAAACGCGCCTGGTGGAAAAAATTCGTCCAGGAATGTCCTTACAACGTAGGTCTGGATGCGGATATCCTCATGAACCCCAGAGTTTGGGTTGCTTCCGGTCACGTCACCAATTTCAATGATCCGCTGATCGACTGCAAGGGCTGCAAGCGCCGCCATCGCGCCGACAAGCTCATCGAAGAATGGGCGAAGGAAAACGGTGTGGATGTGAACGTGGAGGCCATGACCAACGATCAAATGGTCGCGTATATCCGGGAACAGCAGATCCCCTGCCCCGGCTGCGGCAAAAGCGATTTCTCCGATATCAAGAAGTTCAACCTGATGTTCAAGACCCACCAGGGCGTGACCGAGGACTCCGGCTCCGATGTATACCTCCGTCCCGAGACCGCCCAGGGCATCTTTGTCAACTTCAACAATGTCCTCCGTACCAGCCGGAAAAAGGTGCCGTTCGGCATCTGCCAGATCGGCAAGAGCTTCCGGAATGAGATCACCCCGGGCAACTTCACCTTCCGCACCTGCGAATTCGAGCAGATGGAGCTGGAGTTCTTCTGTGAGCCGGATACGGATCTGGAGTGGTTCCAGTATTGGCGCGGCTTCTGCCATGACTGGCTTCTGAGCCTGGGAATGAATGACGAGTGCCTCCGGCTGCGGGACCACAGCCCCGAAGAGCTGAGCTTCTACTCCAAGGCCACCACGGACTTCGAGTACCTCTTCCCCTTCGGCTGGGGCGAGCTCTGGGGTGTGGCCGACCGGACCAATTACGATCTCACCCAGCATCAGAATGAGTCCCGTCAGGATATGAGCTACTACGATCAGGAGAAGAACACCCGCTATATCCCCTATGTCATTGAGCCTTCTCTGGGCGCCGACCGGGTCGCCCTGGCTTTCCTGGTGGACGCCTATGATGAGGAGGTCGTGGATCCCGAGAAGAACGATGTGCGCACCGTTCTCCGTCTCCACCCCTTCCTGGCTCCCGTGAAATGCGCCGTGCTTCCGCTCAGCAAAAAGCTGGCGAAGCCTGCTCTGGAGGTCTTCTCCAAGCTCAGCCGCAAGTTTATGTGCGATTATGACGAGGCCGGATCCATCGGCAAGCGGTACCGCCGCCAGGACGAAGTCGGCACTCCGTTCTGCGTCACTTATGATTTTGACAGCGAAACCGACGGATGCGTAACCGTCCGCGAGCGGGACAGCATGTCTCAGGTCCGCATGCCGATCGAATCTCTGGAAGCTTATATTGAAGAAAAGATCGCCTTTTGAAAAGGGAGTAAAAACATTGAATAAGAGTATTCGCTGTAAGGAACTCCGCGTTTTTGCGGAAGAGATCCGGGTGAAGACCCTTACCACCTTTGGTCACATCGGCTTCGGCCATATCGGCGGCGCCATGAGCATCGTGGAAGCGGTCAGTCTGCTCTACGGGGAATTCATGCGCTATGACCCCAAGCGCCCCAACTGGCCCGATCGGGACAAGCTGGTGATCTCCAAAGGCCATGCGGGCCCCACCGTTTACGCCACTCTGGCCATGAAGGGCTTTTTCCCGGAGAGTATGCTTCGGGAGCTGAACCAGGGCGGCGGCCGTCTCCCCAGCCATACGGACCGGAACAAAACTCCGGGGATCGATATGACCACCGGCAGCCTCGGTCAGGGCATCAGCAGCGCCTGCGGCATAGCCCTTGGCGACCGGATGGACGGCAGGAACAGCACCACATGGGTGATCATCGGGGACGGCGAACTGGACGAGGGGCAAAACTGGGAAGGCTTCCTCTTCGCCCACCAGTACAGGCTGTCCAATCTGATCGCCATTATCGATGTGAACGGTCAGCAGCTGGACGGCTTTACCGCAGATGTGATGGATCTGGGAGACGTGGGGCAGAAGCTCAGCGCCTTCGGCTGGAAGGTATATGAGTGCGACGGACACAACATTCCCGCCCTATATCAGGCCTTTTCCGATGCGAAGGAATATGCGGATGGTCCGGCCGCCATCGTCATGCACACCCGCAAGGGCAACGGCTGCAGCTTCGCGGAAGGGATCGTTTCCAACCACCATATCAACTTCAAGCCCGAACAGATGGAAGAAGCCCTGACCAAGGCGGAAGCCGTACTGGAGGAGGCCCGCGCCGCGCTGCGGAAATAGCGCTTTGTTCCCGGCCCCTGTATCTTCAATGTAATGCTTGCTCTTGCAGAAAGGCAGGATGTATCCTTTATGTTCAAACTGAAACCCACTCTGCAGAATTCGGAAACGCTTATGCGGGACGCCTATTGCAGCACCCTGATGGAGCTGGCGGAGACCCGTGGGGAAATCGTTGTTCTGGATGCCGACCTGGTCAGTTCCTCCGGAATGAAACCATTCTTCAAGGCTTTTCCGGACCGCGCCATCCAGTGCGGGATCAGCGAGGCCAACATGATCGGCGTTGCCGCAGGCCTTTCTCTTACCGGGAAGGTCCCCTACTGTCATTCCTTCGGCCCCTTTGCTTCCCGTCGGGTCTGCGACCAGATCTTTATCTCCGCGGCCTATGCGAAGCTGAATGTCCGGATCACCGGCTCGGACCCCGGCGTCACAGCCGCGTATAACGGCGGTACCCATATGCCCTTCGAGGATATGGCTGTCCTGAGGGCGATACCGGAAATCACGCTTCTGGAGCCCTGCGATCCTGTCGCCCTGGCGGATATTACCCGTCAGCTGGCGGATACCTATGGTGTCTATTACACCCGCATGGCCCGCAAAAACGCCGTTGGGATCTACGAACCCGGCAGCACCTTTGAGATCGGCAAGGGAAATATCCTGCGCAACGGCACTGACGTGACCATCATCGCCAGCGGCATCATGGTCGCCGAGGCGCTGGAAGCCGCCTCCGCCCTGGCCTTGGAAGGCGTTTCCGCTCGGGTAGTGGATATGTTCACCTGGAAGCCCATCGACATGGAGTTGATCGCCCGCTGCGGCGAGGAGACCGGCGCTCTGGTCACGGCAGAAAACCACAATATCTATGGCGGTCTCGGCAGCGCGGTGGCGGAAGCCGCGTCTAAAACCGTTCCCGTCCCCATCGAAATGGTGGGTACGGACGACCGCTTCGGTCAGGTCGGCACCGAGGCGTTCCTCAGAACGGAATACCGCCTGAATGCCGCGCATATCGTGGAGTCCGCAAAGCGGGCGATCGAGCGGAAATAATCTCCTGTGCATGATTCCTTTGGCTGTGCAAATACTAATCCCGGATACCGGGACGTAAGCGGGCCGACCAGACGAAGGCCGATACCATGACCATGACTCTTTTTGGAGCCCGCCGCGAGACCGGAGATGGTCCGCGCTATACGGTATAGAGAGATGACCGGTTATCCGGCGATACCCCCTGCTCTGCTGCAGGGGGTATCGTTTTCCCTTCCGGCGCAGGCTCTTCTCCTTGCTTTACAACGAATTGTGTGGTATATTATTATGACACAATATCTAGTATCTGAGCGAGGCAAAAACATGGCGAAAAAGTCGAGCACCCAAACTTACGGAAACGAGAGCATCACCTCCCTGAAGGGGGCAGACCGGGTGCGGAAGCGCCCCGGCGTCATCTTCGGATCGGATGGTCTGGAAGGATGCGAGCACGCAGTATTCGAAATCCTTTCCAACTCCATCGACGAAGCCCGGGAGGGCTTCGGAGACAGGATCATCCTGACCCGCTATGCGGACGGCTCTATTGAAGTGGAGGACTTTGGCCGAGGCTGCCCGCTGGACTACAATCCGGCTGAGCAGCGGTATAACTGGGAGCTGGTTTTCTGCGAGCTGTACGCAGGCGGTAAATACAAGAACGACGAGGGGGAAAACTATGAGTTCTCCCTGGGTCTGAATGGGCTCGGCACCTGCGCCACCCAGTATTCCTCCGCCTATATGGACGTTACCGTCTGGCGGGACGGCCAGGAGTATACCCTTCGTTTTGAGAAGGGGGAAAACATCGGCGGTCTGCACAGCACGCCCTATACGAAAAAGCGCACCGGTTCCCGAATCCGATGGAAACCGGATATCGAAGTCTTTACCGATATTGACATTCCCCGTCAGTATTTTTCCGATATTCTGAAAAAGCAGGCCGTTGTCAACAGCGGAATCACCTTTCTCCTCCGCTGGGAGTCGGATATCGGTCCGGAAGAAGAGACCTATTTCTATGAGAACGGGATCCGGGACTATGTCGCGGAGCTGGCGGGGGCGGATTCCCTTACGCTGCCGGAATTCATCGAAGGCGAGCGCCGCGGCCGGGATCGGGAAGATATGCCGGAGTACAAGGTCCGCCTCTCTGCAGCATTCTGCTTCTCCAACAAAGTCAGCCTGATCGAATACTACCACAACTCCTCCTTCCTGGAATACGGCGGGGCGCCGGAACGGGCTACCCGCAGCGCCTTTGTCTCCGCGATCGACGGGCTTCTGCGAAAACAGGGAAAATACCAAAAGAACGAGAGCAAAGTCACTTTCAGCGATATTCAGGACTGCCTGATCCTGGTCACCAACTGTTTTTCTACCAGAACATCCTACGAAAACCAGACCAAAAAGGCCATTACCAACCGCTTTATCCAGGAGGCCATGACCGAGTTTCTCAAATCCCGTCTGGAGATCTATTTCATTGAGAATCCCAAAGATGCGGAAAAGGTCATGGAGCAGGTTCTGATCAACAAGCGCAGCAGGGAAACGGCGGAGCGCACCAGGCTCAACATCCGCAAAAAGCTTACCGGAAGCATGGATATCACCAGCCGGATCGAGAAATTCGTCGACTGCCGCACCAAGGACGTCTCCCGGCGCGAGCTGTATATTGTGGAGGGCGACTCCGCTC
>JBGUZS010000141.1:0-23370 GCA_045223835.1 Oscillospiraceae bacterium
TGCCTCATACTTTGCCACGGCCTTATACATTTCCTGCGTGTTAAAGCCAGGATGGGGGATCATATACGGATCCGGATGGAAATACGCTTCCGCCTCCGGGATGCTCAGCAGGAAGAGCTTATCCTCCGTATCCTTCCCCGGGTCCACGTCAAAATCGGGATTCGGGTCCGCCGTGACGTGGGTCGTCGGGATCAGGAGTTGTTCCTCCGGGTCAAAGGCGGAATTCAGGAATTCCCCGTTGAGCCAGGCCCGGAGGGTGCAGGTCTCCCAGGTGACGCGCCGGTATTCCTCGTCATAGAGGAGGCAATCCAGGATATAGCGGCTGATGACCAAAACCCGGTCCCCATCCCGGGCCAGGACCTTCCACTCTATGGGCTCCGGCTCGGTTTCCGGTTTATTGTCCTGTTCATAACGGCCCAGGGAGAAATACTTGCCCTCCTGGGTATTCCGGATCTGCTGCCGCTTGATCTCCATGCGCCTTTCCCGGCTCTCTTCGTCCGTCAGCTCCGCCAGCAGGGCATAAGCGCCATCCGCATCCCCCGCCTCCAGAAGGGCGTCCGCCCGCGCATTGATGCTGCCGGTGATGATTTCATTCTTCCCCAGCTCCGCCAGCAGCCCGTAGGCGGTCTCATACTCCCCCGCTTCCAGAAGGGCCATAGCCCGGTCCAGCTTTCGCCCCGGGATCAGCACCAGGGTCAGCAGAAGAACCGCGGCGGTCAAAACCGCAAGGAGCGCCGCCGAAAGAAGGATCCGCCGCGTCTTTTTTCTTTTCTTCACACCGGTTTTCCCCCTCTCCCCACAGGAAAACGTTCCGTTCCTTATAATAAATAGAGTAGAATATGCTATTGCTATGTATAATAGCATACGCTTTCTATCTTGTCAATGCGGGATGAAGAGATTCCGGGCAAAAAGCAAAAATCGGGGCGGAGCCGAATTGGCTCCGCCCCGATGGGGTACAGGCGATTGTTCCCGGATCAGCCCTCCAGGATCTTTTTGGCGCGCTCGCTGTCTCTGCCGTAGTTGATGGCTTCCAGGTCGGCGACCATTTCCTTGTTGGTGTTGTCCTGCCGGGGCAGGGGCACATCCTGCTCATGGGAGAGGATGTACTGGACCTTCTTGATATCCACGGTGGCGGTGGTGCTGCCGTCCTTGATGGCAACGGCGGCGGCCACGCCCGCGGCCTGACCGGTCTGGCAGCACTGGGGGATCAGCTGCAGGGGGCCGATGGCCTGGGGATCCGCGGAGAGGTGACGGCCGGGGGCCAGGAGGTTATCCACGCCCTTGGGCACGATGCAGCCGTAGGGGATCTCGATGGGGGCG
This sequence comes from Oscillospiraceae bacterium, assembly GCA_045223835.1. Taxonomy (GTDB): domain Bacteria; phylum Bacillota; class Clostridia; order Oscillospirales; family Oscillospiraceae; genus UBA1774. The sequence continues at coordinate 1,321 of JBGUZS010000141.1, forward strand.
CCGAAGCCCGCGGTGGTGGACCAGGCGATGACGTCGTCGAACTCCCGGTTGGCCGCCAGATCCTTCATGGTCATGTAGATCTGCCCATCCAGACGGCGGGAGCAGCGCACGCCCAGCTGCGGCGCGATATCCAGCAGGTAGGACTTGCCGAAGGCGGCGGGGCATTTCTGCTTGCAGAACTCCAGGAGCTTGCGGATGGAGTTGCGCACGATGAGCTCCGTCTCCCGGATATCCTTCAGGTCGGTGCAGAGGCGGCCGTTCAGCCAGTTGTTGAACCACACCACATCGTTGCAGCCCGCGGGGAAGAAGGCGGTGCGGTAGCCCGCCAGCTCGATGAGCTCCTTGCTGAAGGCCCGGGCTTCCTCGGGATTCGCCCGGGACCAGTCGGCGTAGGCGGCATAGTCCACGCCGCCGGCGCGCCAGACGAGGGCGGTCTGGTTATCCCGGACCATCTCGCCGGGGATGCCGCTCTTCCCATGGAAGGGCGCGCCCGCCTGGGCATAGATATCCCCGTCGCCGGTGGCGTCGATGACCACCTTGGCATAGACCGCCTGGCGGCCCGCCTTGCTCTCGAAGATGACGCCCTTGATCTCCTTCCCCTCCATAATGGGCTTGGTGCCCCAGCAATGGAGCAGGACTTCGATATTGGGCTCCTCCTGGATCATCAGGTCCATCTCGATCTTCAGCTGCTGGGGATCATAGCTGGGGGCACGGGCCAGGACCTTGTCCGCGCCGAAGCCGCTGGTGCAGAAGGGGATCTTCTCCCATTTGCCGATGAGGATGGGATCGTTCTTGCCAATATCCTCCAGTCGGGGGCTCAGGTAGGCCTCGGGGCAGGACTTATCCAGGCGGGAGAACCATTCCTCCTGGATGCCGCGGATGACGCTGTACTTCTTCCAGCTCAGGGAGGGGACCACCAGGACATAGCCGCCGGTGACGTCGCCGCCGAAATAGCCGTAACGCTCCATCAGGATGATTTTCGCGTTCCGGTTCGCCCGGGCGGCGGCCAGGGCTGCGCTGTGACCGGCGGCGCCGCCGCCGACGATCAAAATATCGCAGGAGCCGTAAACCGGGAGCTGATTCGGGCTTTCCAGATAGATCTCGCTCATTGTATTCCTTCCTTTCGGTTTAGATTACAGGTTCTGGCCTTACTGCTCCGCCATGAAGCGGTTGTAGGCGTCGGTATAGATCTCCAGCATGCGGTCGAAGCCCATGGATCTCATCTGCTTCACATATTCGTCCCACTGGTCCATGCTGGCGCTGCCGTCGATCATCATGGACCACATCTCGGCCTGATAGGTCTGCACGTCGGCGGTCAGGCCGGAAACCTCGTCCGTCTCCTCCTGGTTCAGCTTCGCGCCGGTACGCCATACCCAGGCATTGTCGTTCTTCACATTGGTCCAGACCTCCACGGCATGGTCGTTATAGGAGGTGTCGTAGTTCACCGGCTTGTCGCCGGCGCCGTTCAGACCGGCCTCGGACAGGGCGCAGTTGGCGAAGGTCATGATGGCCCAGCCGTAGCCCCGGTCGAAGTTCAGGGCGAAATCAGTGACGACGCGCTCGCCGTTCTCGTTCCGGTCCCACAGAACGCCCTGGACGCCCCAGGTGATGTATTCACTGCCGCTTTCGCTGTACTGCCAGTCGCACCAGGTGGTGGCCAGGGGGATCTCCTCAGAATTGGCGCCGATGCAGAAAGAGCCGTAGCTCACGCCGCCGGAGCTCAGGCCATAGTGCACAGTCTGGTTGGGCTCCCGCAGGAGCCGGTGGCAGGCCTGCCAGTTGCAGCCCTCGCAGACGACGTTATAGTTGGAGGCGTCGCCGGTGGCCAGGGACAGGAAGCCGATCTCGCCGTTGGAGAGTTCGGTGGTCATATCTGTGTTGGAGGTATAGCCGTTATAGTTGGGGTTGATGAGCCCCTCGCTGAACCACTGACGGAGGATCTCGATGCCCTCCTTCTCATCGTTGCTGATGCCGATGACCTCGGGCACGCCGTCGATGAGTCGGAGGCCGATGCTCAGGTTAATGGTGAGATAGGTGTTCAGGCCGGTGAACAGCTTGCCGGCCTCCCGCTCCAGGGTGCTGTACAGGTTCATGGGCCAGAAGTTGGGCTGCTCATGCTGGGTCTTGAAGGCATAGAGGACGTCATGGGCCTTATCGATGGTATCCACTTCCTCCGCCTTGCCCAGGCCGTATTTGTCCATCAGGTCCTGCCGCAGGGACCAGCCGCTGGCACCGCCTGCGCGGTTGTAGCTCAGGCCGAAGAAGCTGACGATCTTATCCTTTTTCACGAAAGCCGTATCCAGCAGGTTGACGTTGTCCTTGGCCCGGTCGTAGATCTCCCACAGGTAGTTGGGCATATATTCGGTATAGTCATACAGGTTCGCAAATACATGCTCGTCGATAGCCTGCTCGGAGGTGCCGGAGTACCGGTACTGGCCCTGGGAGGTGATATCCGGGATATCGTCCGCGGCGACCAGGACGGCAAACTGCTCCTTGCAGTTTGCGGCGGTCATCTGCAGGAACTCCAGGTGCACGCCGGTCATCTTCTGCATCTCGATCCAGTAGTCCACATTTTCCATCAGGCCGTCAGGCATATATTGGGAGGTCCAGGTGATGGTGAAGAAGCGGAGCCGCACATCCCGCTCCGTCAGGGGCAGAGGATACTCGTACTTCTCCGCCGGCTTGCCGTCCGCAGTTGTGGCGTAATGGCCGGGGGCAAGATGATCCACCTCAGGCTCAGGCTCGGGTTCCGCCGTGGGAGCGGGCGTCGCCTCTCCTGCCGGCGCCTGGGTGGGCTTCGGGGGGGGAGCCGGGGTGTTCTGACCACCGTCGGCGGGAGCGGCCGTGTTTGCCGGGGTCACATCCTTCGGCCCGCAGCCGGAAAACAGGGCGAGGGCGAACAGGATCGCCAACGCCAGCGCCAATGCTTTCTTTGCCATACAGATTCCTCCTTTTTAATTATTACGATTATATTATATGGTGCTTTGAACGAATTGTCAATCGAAATTCACAATATTCTAAGAAAAATATCAGGACATTTTTGGTATTCTGCCGAATGCGAATTGGGACTTGTGCGCGGGAGAGAATTGATATATAGTGTATGTCTAGCAGTTTATGCCCCGGCGGGGCCGGAAAGGAGCGCATGATCCTGGAAACGAGCAAGAACGCCCCCATCGGGGTCTTTGATTCCGGCGTGGGAGGTCTCACGGCGGTGCGCTGCCTCCGCAGGCTGCTGCCCGGTGAGGACATCGTCTTCTTCGGGGATACGGCCCGGGTGCCCTATGGCAGCCGAAGCCCGGAGGAAATCCACCGCTTCGCCCGGGAGAATCTGGAGTTTCTCCTTTCCTTCGGGGCGAAGGCGGTCCTGGCCGCCTGCGGCACCGTCAGCGCCATCGCCCTGGAGGATCTGCAGGATGCGGGCATCCCCGTCTGCGGAGTGCTGCTCCCGGCGGTGGAGCAGGCTTCTAAGCTCACCCGCAGCGGGCGGGTGGGGGTCATCGCCACCCCGGCCAGCATCGGGAGCGGCAGCTACCAGCGGGCGCTGGAGGCCCGGGGCTGCGCCGTCACCGCCGCAGCCTGTCCCCGGTACGTGCCCCTGGCGGAGCAGGGCCGGGTACAGCCCGGGGATCCCCAGGTGGAAGAGGCGACGGCGGAATACCTGGCTCCCATGCGGGAAGCGGAGGTGGACACCCTGATCCTGGGCTGCACCCACTTTCCCCTGTTCAGGGAGGCCATTGCCGCTTACCTTGGCGGCGGCGTCGCCCTGGTGGACGCCGGCGCCGCCGCAGCGGAGACCCTGGCGGGGATGACCGGCGGCGGAAAGGGCGGGGCGGGCGGCCGTCTGGAGCTCTGGGTCAGCGGGGACCCGGTCCCCTTCGCTCCCCTGGCGGAGCGGTTTTTACAGGAAAAGGACCTGCAGGTACGCAAAGCCCGCAGGAGCTGAAGGAAAGGAACCATATGAAGGACGTACTCATCTCCATCACCGGCAGTCAGCATGCGCCGGGCGAGCCTCCCGTGATGAACGGGGAGAACACCATCCAGCTGGTCACCGACGGGCGATATCAGTTCGGCGAAGGCAGCTGCTGGCTGAGCTACAGGGAAAGCCCCCTCACGGGCATGGAGGGCACCACCACCACCTTCCTGGTGAAGGGCGGCCTGGTGACCATGGTCCGAAAGGGCGCCGTGAACGGAGAGCTGAGATTTCAGAAGGGGGAGCGCCACTGCTTCCTGTACAATACCCCCTTCGGCGGGATGACCATGGGCATCCGTACCCAGCAGCTGAAAACCAACCTGGGCGAGCACGGAGGCAGCATGGACATCACCTATACCGTGGACATGAACGAGGTCCCTCTGGGCAAAAACGTGTTCCAGATCGACGTGAAAGAGGTCCCGGAGTCGGATAAAGGAGAAGAGAATCCATGAGCAGTATGATCGAAGCGGCCCGGGAACAGATCGACGCCCTGCTGAAGGGCGCCTGCGCCGCCGCGGCGGAAAAGGGCATCCTCCCCGCCGGCGCGCAGCTGAACGGAAAGATCGAGATCCCCAAGGATACGAAGAACGGTGACTATGCCTGCTCCTACGCCATGGGCAGCGCCAAGGCCCTGGGCATGGCTCCCCGGAAGCTGGCGGAGGCCCTGATCGGGGAGCTGGATCTGACGGGCAGCTGGTTCGATTCCGCGGAGGTCGCTGGACCCGGCTTCCTGAATTTCCGTCTGGGCGGCGCCTGGTACGCCGGCGTGCTGGAGGATATCCGCCGCCAGGGCCCGGCCTACGGCCAGGTGGACGAGGGCAAGGGCCGCCGGGTGATGGTGGAGTTCGTCTCCGCCAACCCCACGGGCACCATGACCGTGGGCAACGCCCGGGGCGGGGTCCTGGGGGACGCCATGGCCTCTATCCTGGAGCGGGCGGGCTGGAGGGTCTGGCGGGAGTTCTACGTGAACGACGCCGGCAACCAGGTGGCCCTGTTCGCCCGGAGCGTGGAGGCCCGGTACATCCAGCTCATCCGGGGGGAGGATGCAGTGGAATTCCCGGAGGACGGCTACCACGGGGAGGATATCCGGGAGCTGGCCCGGCTCTTCCGGGAGCGGTACGGGGATTCCTGGCTGGACCGGGACCCGGAGGAGCGCCGGGAGGAAATGCAGAAGTTCGGCATCTCCTACAACATCCAAAAGATGAAGGCGGATCTGGAGCGCTACGGCATCGTCTACGACCAGTGGTTTCTGGAGTCCTCCCTGCACGAGAGCGGCTATGTGGCGGAGACCGTGGAGCTGCTGGAGAAGGCCGGATACACCTATGAGAAGGACGGTGCCCTCTGGTTCCGGCTCACGGATCTGGGGGCGGAGAAGGACGAGGTCCTGCGGCGCAGCAACGGCTTCTACACCTATTTCGCCGTGGATATGGCCTACCACCGGAACAAGTTCATCGCCCGGGGCTTCGATAACGTCATCAACGTATGGGGGGCGGACCACCACGGCCACGCCATCCGTTTCGCCAAGAGCCTTCCCGCCCTGGGGATCGAGCCGGACCGGCTCCATTTCCTGCTGATGCAGCTGGTGAACCTGATCCGGGACGGGAAGCCCGTGCGCATCTCCAAGCGCACCGGCAAGGCCATCGCCCTCAGCGATCTGCTGGACGAGGTCTCCCGGGACGCCTGCCGCTTCTTCTTCAACGCCAAGCCGGATACCCATCTGGATTTTGACCTGGATCTGGCCGTCCGGCGGGACAGTGAGAACCCCGTATACTATGTGCAGTATGCCCACGCCCGGATCTGCAGTCTGCTGGCTACCCTGGCCAGGGAGGGGCACCCCGTCCCCGGTCCCGGGGAGGCGGACCTGCGCCTGCTGACGGATCCCACGGAGCTGGAGCTCATCAAGCAGCTCTCTCTCCTGCCGGAGGAGATCCGCCAGGCGGCCCGGGGCTACGACCCCTCCCGCATCAACCGGTATCTGACGGAGCTGGCCGCCCGGTTCCACCGCTTCTACACCGCCTGCCGCATCCGGGACGCGGAGCCCGGGCTCCTGGAGGCCCGGCTGATCCTGGCGGACACGGTGCGGGCCGTGCTGGCAAACGCCCTGGGTCTTCTGGGCATCTCCGCGCCGGAAAAAATGTGAATCCTCGCAGCCCGGACCCGTTTCCGGGAACCCGGAGCTCACCGGAAGAGCAGCCGGACGCTTATCCCCGCGGCCAGGAAACCGACCAGATCGGCAGCCAAGGCCGCGGGGATCACTTTGCCCGAACGCCGGATCCCGGCGGCGCCGAAGTACACCCCCAGGACATAGAAGGTGGTCTCCGTGCTTCCCAGCATCACGGCGGCGATCCGCCCGGCGAGGGAATCCGGCCCCGCCTCCCGGATGACCGAGCTCCCCGCCGCCAGGGCCCCGCTGCCGCTGAGGGGCCGGAGCAGGAGGATCCCCACCGTCTCCCGGGGGATACCCAGCTTCTCCAGCCCCGGCCCCAGGAGGGAAGCCAGGGCGTCCAGCGCCCCGCTGGCCCGGAGCATGGCGGCGGCGGTCAGGATGGCCGCCACCGGGGGAAACATGCGCAGCACCGTGCGCAGCCCCTCCCCGATCCCCTCCCCCAGGACGGAGACCAGGGGGACCCGTCGGCGGAGGCCCAGCCCCGCCCCCAGGAGCAGGAGCAGCGCCGTCAGGTATCGCATCTCTTCCCCCTTCCCCGGCGCTCCAGGAGAGTCAGGGTCAGGAGGCCTGTCCCCAGAGCCATGCCGGAGGCGACCCAAACCGCAGGCAGGATATCATAGGGGCTCCGGCACCCGGCAGAGGCCCGGATGGCGCAGACCGTGGCGGGGACCAGCTGCACCGAGGCGCTGTTCATCACCGCCAGGCGGCAGAGCTCCGGTCCCGCCTCGCCGCCTCCCTCCTGCCGCCGCAGCCCCTGGGCGGCCCGGATCCCCGCCGGGGTGGCGGCGTTCCCCAGACCCAGGAGGTTCGCCGTCAGATTCTCCGTCAGCGCGGCCAGGGTCTCGGGATCCCGGGAGCCCCGGGGATAAAGCCTCCGGAGCAGGGGCCGCAGCCCCCGGCTCAGGAGCTCCGTGAGCCCTCCCCGCTCCAGCAGCCGCAGCAGCCCGGACCAGAGGCAGACCCCGGCACACAGGCCGACGCACAGGTCCGCAGCCTGCCGGATCCCCTCCAGCGCGGCGGCGGAGACGTCGCCCAGCCTGCCCTCCATCGCGCCCCAAAGGCAGCTCAGCAGGAGCATTCCGCCCCAGATCCAGTCCAGCATGTCCCCCTCCACCTCCGGAACATGCATATGTCACTAACGCCTCAAGCATGCGTGTTTTTCCTCCTCCCCAGTCTTTGTAAAATGAGTTTACGCATACTGCTTCTTTTTTTCTCAGGTCTCTTGACTTTTTACGCGGCAATGCTATAATAAATTTACATGATTAGACAGGTTTATGCTTTTATGGGAGGACAAATATAGATGAAGACAACCGGTATCGTCAGACAGATGGACAGCCTCGGGCGCATCGTTCTGCCCATTGAACTGCGGCGTACGTTGGATATTGCCCAGAAGGATTCCCTGGAGATCTATGTGGAGGGCAACCAGATCATTCTGAAGAAGTATGAGCCCACCTGCGCATTCTGCGACAATGCCAGGGACATCATCCAGTACAAAGGCCGGAACATCTGCCCCCGCTGTCTGGCCGAGCTGAAAAAGCTGTAAGCAAGAGCAGAAATAACACAATTCAGATCAAGCGAGCCGCAAAAGCGGCTCGCTTGTTTTTCGGAAAAACCGGAAACGGGAGCGGGCTGAATACCCGCTCCCGCGTTTTTTCCTAACCGGAGGACGAATCCGTATTCTTCTCCTCCGGCCGGGCCATCTCCAGCTTCATGCGCAGGATGCGGAGAAGGCTCTCCCGGATCCGCTCCTCCGTGAGGACGCCGTCCGTCACCGCCGCCTCCAGGGCGTCCACCGCTGCCTCCGGGTCCCCGGGACACAGGAGCAGATCCACTCCCGCCAGCACCGCCTTCACTGCCGTCTCCCCCACGGTATAGCTCCCCAGGGCGCCCATCTGCAGGGCGTCGGTGATCACCACGCCCTGAAAGCCCAGCTCCGCCCGGAGCAGCTCCGTCACCAGCGCATGGGAGAACAGCGCAGGCTCCTCGTCCACCGCGGAGACGATCAGGTGGCCGATCATCACCATATCCGCCCCGGCTTCGATCCCCGCCCGGAAGGGCAGGAGCTCCCGCTCCCGCAGCTCATCCAGGCTGCGGGAGACGTATACGGAGCCGTAATGGCTGTCCGCCTTCGTATCCCCATGGCCGGGAAAATGCTTCAGGGTGCAGAGGACACCTCCGGCATGGAAGCCCTCCACCGCCGCCGCCACCAGCCGGGCCGCCTGGGCAAAATCATCGCTGTAGGCCCGGTAGCGGATCACCGTATTCGCCGGATTGGACCATACGTCCGCCACCGGGGCCAGGTCCGCGTTGAAGCCGAAGGCCCTCAGCTCCCGGGCGAGGGCTTCGCCGTTCTCCCGGGCCTTTTCCTCCCCCTGGTCCTTATAATGATACATGGACCGGAGCTTCAGGCTGCTCACGGTGCTCCCCAGGCGGGCCACCGCGCCCCCCTCCTCATCGCAGAGGATCAGGGGCGGGATCTCCATTCCCGCAGCCAGGTCCCCGGTGAGGGCGCGAAGCTGTTCCCCGGTCTGCATATTCTCGGTATCCAGGAAGAAGCCCCCCGCAGGCCGGGCCTGCAGGTCCTCCTCCATGGTCTCGTTCACCGCCAGGCTGCTCCCGCCCCGCAGGTCCGCCGGCCGAAGGACCACCATCTGCCAGAGTTGCTCCCGCAGACTGAGTCCTTCCAGCAGCAACTCCTCGGGAGCAGGCTCCGGGGTGGGCTCGGAAGTAGGCTCGGGTGACAGCTCCGGCACGGGCTCCGGCGTGGGTTCCGGGGTGACCGTCGGGCCGGGCGTCGGCGGCGTTTCCGCCGGACCGTTCCCGCAGGCGGCAGCCGCCAGCAGGAGGGCCGGGATCAGGAGAAGGATCAGGATGCGTCGCAGCTTCATTTCTCTTTTCGCCTCGTCCGTGTTTTTTTCCCATTGTACTCCCCCGGACCAGCTTTGCCAATGGGGAAAGGCTTTTCTCTCCCTCCGCGCCATGGTATACTGGGAGAAAAACGCAGGAGGAAAGCCATGGAGCTTTGGGATGCTTACAGTCAGGATTTCCGGCTTGTCCCCCAGGTGACCCTGGTCAGGCCGGGTCCCATCCCGGCGGGACTCTTCCATTTGTTCTGCGACATCATCGTCCGGCATACGGACGGCAGCTATCTGCTGATGCAGCGGGACAGGAGCAAGTATTTCTTCCCCGGCATGTGGGAGGCCACGGCAGGCGGTTCCGCCCTCCAGGGCGAGAGGCCCCTGGATTGCGCCATCCGGGAGCTGCGGGAGGAGACCGGGATCCGGGCCGGCCGCCTGATGGAGGCGGGCCGGCTGAGAAACAGCGACACCTTCTTCGTTCAGTACCTGTGCGTGACAGACTGCGGAAAAGACAGCGTCATCCTGCAGGCCGGGGAAACCATGGCATACCGGTGGGCCAGCCGGGAGGAGCTGGTCTCCATGAAGGAGGAGCTGGTGCTGGAACGGCTGCGGTACTATCTGGAGGAATCGGATCCATGCGCTCCATGGGTGCGGCTTGGCCGCGCAGAAATCACGATCTGAGCTCCCGAGGCGATAACGGTACCCCCGGCCCAGGCCGGGGGTCTGCTCTTGACAAAGGCGGGGGAGGGAATTAACATACAGTAAGCCCTGTATCCCTTCAGAGAATGCAGGGGAATCTGAACAGAAGGAGAACGGCATTAAAACATGAAACGGATCATTACCCTGCTGCTGGCCCTGGTCTTTGTGCTGGCGCTCTTCACCGGATGCTCCGGCGATACGCCTGCGGGCAGCCCGGACGACGGCAGCGCCACCAGCGCTCCCACCGCAGCTCCGGCTACGGCCAAGCCCACCGAGGCGCCCAGCGCCACCGACGCCCCGGAGGAGACCCCCGCCCCCACCGAGGAGCCCTCCCCCTACAAGTTCGCCGCCGGGAAATTCGCGGCTGACGAAAACGGGGTCGCCACGGAGCCCTTTTCCTACGAACAGCCCTTCTGCACCACGGATGAGGTGATCCAGTACTGGAACGTGTGCTACACCCCCCAGTTCCTGCCCGAGGAGGGCATGAACAGCATGCCCTACCAGATGGACGTGGAGAAAATGACCGGCGTGCATGTGGAATACCTCTGCCCCGCCGCCGAGACCAAGCAGCAGGCCTTCTCCGTGCTCCTGGCCTCCGACGACCTGCCTGACCTCATGGCCCACGGTCTGACCTACTACGGCCGCTCCGCCAACGACGCCATCGACGAGGGCTGGTTTGCCAACATCTACGACTATCGGGAGTATGCGCCCAACTACTTCTATCAGGCGGACCAGTTCACCGAAAAGGTCCATAACACCATCTATACCCGGCCAGACCGGGTGGCCTGGTTCTACGGGATCCTGGTGAACCCCACTCCCGCCAACGGCACCGTCATCCGGACGGACTTCCTGGAGCGGGTGGGCATGAAATGGGAGGACATCACCACCTTCGATAAGATGCATGAAGCCCTGTACGCCTTCAAGACCCAGCTGGAGGTCCAGTGGCCCATGGAGCTGTACTACACCCTGGAGCAGGGCCCCGGCGTCACCTTCTCCGGCTTCAACACCGCCGTGTGGGTCAACCCCTACGGTCTGCCCTCCGTCCGCCGGGTGGACGACGAAGTGATGTTCACCCTCACCCGCGAGGACGACAAGGACGCCATCACCATGCTCCAGCAGTGGTATCAGGAAGGCCTCATCGATCCCGGCTGGCCCGGCTATACCTCCAACGATCAGATGAGCGACATGATCACCACGGATAAATGCGGTCTGGCCAACATGAACGCCAGCCAGATCCCCGACTACGAGGGCCAGAGCGTCAATCCCGACTGCAAGTGGGTCTCCCTGCCCCGCACCCTGCGGTACGACGGGCAGGAGCTCAAGTACGCCCAGGAGCTCAACCACATGACCTACGGCTATGTCACCCTCAGCGCCAAGTGCGCAAACCTCCCCCTGGCCGTGACCTGGTGCGACTGGTTCTTCAGCCCCGAGGGGGCCGAGTACTCCAGCTGGGGCCCCGAGGGCATCGTCTGGGAATACAACGCCAAGGGCGAGAAGCAGCTTACCGATTTCGTGCTGAACAACCCCGCCGGGGCCACCTCCGCCTGGGTGCTGCTGCTCTACTCCGCCAATAACCTCTGCGACGCCACCCTCTTCGACCAGACCCGCTCCTATGCCTACGACGGCGGCGAGGAGATCTTCGATATGTCCAAGCGGTGGCTGGTGCCCAACTACAAGGGCGAGTACGACATGCCCAGCGGCTTCAAGCTCACGGACGAGGAGAACGAGGAGATCCGCCAGTATTCCGGCGACCTGGTGACCTACCTGAACGAGACCTACCTGGCCTTCTTCACCGGCGACAGGCCCATGAGCGAATGGGACGAGTATCAGCAGGGGCTGATCACCTGCGGCATGGACAAGATCCTGGAGATCTACCAGAACGCTTACGACGCCTACATGGCGGAGAACGCCTAAGCGGAATCGGGAAATCCCATTTTCAGATGATCAGGGGGCAGCCGGCGGCTGCCCCCTTTTTCTTTCCTTCCGCCTGCTGCAAAAAGCCCGGGGAAGTCTGCTTCCCCGGGCTGTATTCATATATCCTTTCCGGCCTGATTCACACTTTCCAGAAAACAGCGGATATTCCGCTCCACCGGCAGGGTACCGTCCAGATGGATCACCTGCAGGCCGGTGCAGGCAAGCCAGGAGGAAACCCGGGCCTCCGAACGATTCTTCACCAAGTCGAAAAACCGTTCTTCCTGTTCGTATAAATCGCCGCCGGGCTGCATCCGCTCCCCGAATTTTCCATAGGATCGGCTGCGCACCCGGTTCATCCGCACATCATCCGGCACATGGAGAAACACGGCAAGATCCAGGAGAGCTTCCGCTTCCCCGCCGTAATCCGCCGTCACGGAAGACAGAACGAAGCGCTCCCTTTCCCGCATCGCGGCGAGCAGCGCAGCGGATACCTCCTCCCTGCCGCGGGAAGAGACATAGGAATCACCGGCAGCCCGACCGGGAAAATAAAAGTCTTCGATATCCAGCCATTGGCAGCCCAGTTCCTCCGCCAGAGCTTTTCCGAAGGTACTTTTTCCCGCACCGTTCAGCCCGCAGACGAGGATCCGTTTCGCCGCCAGCACCGGGACTGTCTGATCCTGTCTCAATACCGGATCATGTACCGCTCCAGCTCCCAATTGCTCACCCGGCTGCGGTACTGCTCCCATTCCCGGATCTTGCCCTCGGTATACTGGGTGAAGACATGGTCTCCCAGGGCCTCCACCAGCACCGGGTCCGCCCGCAGCTCCTCCACGGCCTCGTTCAGCGTTCCGGGAAGGCTGCGGATGCCCTGCTTCTTCCGGTCCTCCCGGCGCATGGCATAGATGTTTTCCGTGATCTCCGCCGGGGGCTCCAGCTTCCGCTCCATGCCGTCCAGCCCGGCGGCGAGGCACAGGGCCAGGGCCAGATAGGGATTGCAGCTGGGGTCCGGGCTCCGGAGCTCGGCCCGGGTGCTCTGCCCCCGGGCTGAGGGGATGCGCACCAGGGCGCTGCGGTTGGAGGCGGACCAGGCCACATAGCAGGGCGCCTCGTAACCGGGCACCAGGCGCTTATAGGAGTTCACCAGGGGGTTCAGCACCGCGCACATTCCCCGGATATGCTCCAGCTGGCCTGCGATGAAATGCCGGGCCTCCCGGGAGAGCTGCTTGGGCCCCTCCGGATCGAAAAACACGTTCCGCCCCTCCTTGAACAGGGACATGTTCACATGCATGCCGGAGCCGGCGATGCCGTAGATGGGCTTGGGCATGAAGGTGGCATGGAGGCCGTTCTTCTGGGCCAGGGTCTTCACCGTGAGCTTGAAGGTCATGATATTGTCCGCCGCCCGGAGGGCTTCGGCATACTTGAAATCGATCTCATGCTGACCTGCGGCACACTCATGGTGGGAGGCCTCGATCTCAAACCCCATTTTCTCCAGGGCCATGCAGATCTCCTGCCTCGTGCTCTCCCCATGGTCGATGGGGCCCAGGTCAAAGTAGCCCGCCTCGTCCCCGGTGCGGGTGGTGGGTTTGCCCTCCCCATCCGTCTCGAAGAAGAAGAACTCGCACTCCGGCCCCACGTTGAAGGTGTAGCCCAGGTCGGCGGCCCGCTTCAGGACCCGCTTCAGCACGCCCCGGGGATCCCCGAAGAAGGGGGTGCCATCCGGATTATATACATCGCAGATGAGCCGGGCCACCTTCCCGTTGGCGGTGATCCAGGGGAGGATAGTGAAGGTATCCAGATCGGGATACAGGTACTGGTCGGATTCATGGATCCGGGTAAACCCTTCGATGGAGCTGCCGTCAATGGCGATCTGGTTCGCCAGAGCCTTTTCCAGCTGGCTGTGGGAGATGGCCACGTTTTTCAGCTGGCCGAAGATATCCGTGAACTGCATGCGGATAAACTCCACCTTCTCCGTCTCCACCAGGCGGAGGATGTCTTCCTTCGTATAACTCATACCGATCTCTCCTTTGCTCCCCTTTGGGGCGATACCGGAATAAAGCATTATATCCGTTTGCGCCGAGACTTGTCAATCATCTGCCTTTCCTGTATACTGTTTATCGGTTTTCCTCGGGATACCGAACACATTTCGATCTTAAGGAGGTCACTATGACCATACCTGGCCTGAAGCGCAGCCTCATGTACGTTTTCTCTCTGGCCATCCTGGCCCTGGGGATCACCCTGAACACCAAGACCCAGCTGGGGGTCTCCCCCATCGTTTCGGTGCCGTACTGCATCTCTCAGCTGGCGTCGCTTCCCCTGGGGCTCACCACCTTTGTCCACTATCTGCTGCTGATCCTGCTGCAGAAGCTTCTGCTGGGGAAGGCTTTCCCGCCCCTCCAGTATCTTCAGATCCTGTGCAGCCTGGTGACCAGCCTGTTCATCCAGGGCTGGGACATGCTGCTCCCCCTGTTCGAGCCGGTATGGGCCAGGATCCTCGTCCTGTTCGCCGCCATTTTCATCACCGGACTGGGCGCCAGCCTCTCCCTGGCCATGGACATCGTTCCCAACCCGGCGGACGGCCTGGCCGACGCCGTGGGCCGGAGGATCCGGCGGGATGTGGGGATGGGAAAAAACCTCATCGATTTTGTGAGCGTGGCGATCTCCCTCGCCCTCGGCCTCCTGCTGGCCCATCGGATCCTGGGCGTGGGCCTGGGCACCGTCGCCGCAGTGCTCCTCACCGGCCGGGTCTATGCCCTGGTCCATCATCGCTCCCTGGACCTGGCCAGGCAGCTCAAACAGGCCGAACGGGCTTGACAAGCCGCCGGCTCCCGTTTATGATTGCCTGGGTCATGTCAGTTATTCCGGATTGGAAGGAGGCGCAGAAGGCCTTGCATGTTACCATACCCGACATTTTCACTTTTTTCCGCATGATCTGCGCCGTCATCCTGCCCTTCCTCGCCCCGCTGAGCCCAGCCTTCCTGATCATCTACGGCGTCAGCGGCGTGAGCGACATGCTGGACGGGTACCTGGCCCGGAAGCTGGGACAGTCCAGCGAATGGGGCGCGAAGCTGGACAGCACCGCAGACCTGCTGCTTTACACCATCGCCCTCTCCCTGCTCATCCCCATTCTGCGGGCCATCCTTCCCGGCTGGTTCTGGTGGCTCGTGGGGGCTGCGCTGCTCCTTCGCCTTGCCTGCTATTTCCTCTCGGCGGTGAAGTTCCACCGCTTTGCCTCGGAGCATTCCCTGCTGAACAAGCTCACCAGCATTCTGATCTTCCCCGTGCCCTTTCTCATGCGGCTGAGCTTCTTTGTCTGGTATGCGGTTCTGGTCTGCCTGGTCGCCTGCATTGCCGCCGTCCAGGAGCTGGGGATCCACCTCCGCCGCCCGGCGAGGACAGGGGACCGGGAGGAAGACTGAGGGATCCTTCCCGCCGGGGGGCGGATCCTTGGGGAAATTTTCCGAAATTCTGCCGGAAGCCTTGCAATTCCAACGTTTTCGTGTCATTATAGGTTCAGGAACCGGAGGCTGCGGAGCCCTGTATCCAACGTTCTCCGCTCGGTCGGAAAAACCCAGGCCCCGTTGGGGTACTATCTTTAGATATGGGAGAGACAGAAAATGACCAAGACAGAACTCATCGAGAAGATCGCCGCTGAGACCGGTCTCACCAAGAAGGACGCCGGCGCTGCCTTCGGCGCCACCGTCACCGCCATCACCGCCGCCCTGGCCGACGGCGACAAGGTCACCGTTCCCGGCTTCGGCACCTTCGAGGTCCGTGCCCGGAAGGCCCGCACCGGCAAGAACCCCCGCACCGGTGAGGCCGTGAAGATTCCTGCCTGCAAGGTCCCCGCTTTTAAGGCCGGCAAGGGTCTGAAGGAAGCTGTCGCCGTGAAAAAGGGCGGACGGAAAAAGAAATAAGCGTTCCCGGATTTCAGTCTTCCGGGGCGGCTGTGCCGCCCCGGAAGCTTTTTATTTCCGGATCTCCAGGGAATCCGGCCCCACGGCGCAGGGCAGGTGAAGGACTTCCACCCCCGCCGTCTCCGCCTCCTCCAGCGCCAGGGCAAAAGCCGGGTCCGTCTCCCGGTTGGGCAGGACCTGCCCTACCCCCGGCAGCGCGATGACGAAGGCCAGGATGCAGACCCAGCCCTCCCGCCGGGCGGCGGTCAGCTCCCGGAGATGCTTCGTTCCCCTAAGGGTGGGGGCATCCGGAAACCAGCCGACGCCGCCGCGCTCCAGGGTGCAGCCCTTTACCTCCAGCAGAATGCGCCTCTCCCCCTGCTCCAGGCAGAAATCCACCCGGGAGGCGCCGTAGGGATACTCCGGGCGGATCCGGGTCAATCCGGGGATGCCTCCCCCCTCCAGCCATTCCCGAACCACTCGGTTGGGGGCCTGACTATCGATATTCACCCAGCCCAGGCCGGGCTTCTGCACCGTCACCAGGTCCCAGGCGGTTTTCCGCCCGTGCCCCTCCCCTGCCGCCAGGATCACCCGGGCTCCGGGAAGGAGCAGTTCCCGGCAGCGTCCGGTGTTCTTCACATGTACCATTTCCCGTCTTCCCTCCAGCTCCACCTCCGCCACAAAACGGTTGGGCCGGGCGAGGAAGACGGCTTCCCGGGTCAGGGGATAGATCATGGCCGCCTCCTTCTTTGCCGATGCTTCATCTTTCAAGCGGAAAGGATTGTATGCCATTTTCGGACAAATGTAAATGGATTTCGGGGCAATTCAACAGAATGCCCCTTCCCATCAGCCCCCATATATGGTATACTACGCAGTAAGTAATACGCTCTATGGGAGTGATCCGCATGAAACGCTGCATTGCTGCCCTGCTGATCCTGTGCCTGCTCCTGGCCTGTCCCCGCGCCCTGGCGGCGGATGAGCCTCCGGCGGAGCCGGAAACGGAGACCGCGGGGGAAGCCCTGCCGGAGACGGATAAGGGGGAAGGAGCGCCTCCCGCATCCGAGTCCGGCGGAGCCGGGGAAGAAGCACCTCCCGCGCCGGAGCCCGAATGCTCCGGGGAAGAGACGGGAGAGGCCGCAGATGCCCAAGGGGAAGCCGGAAAACCGGAAGAGGCTGGAACCGGAGCGGAGGAACCGGAGGAGACCGGGAAGGGGCCGGAGGAACCCGCGGAGGAAGGCTATCTCCCCGGCCAGTTCACCGACGTGGACGAGACCCGCTGGTACGGCACGGAGGGCCAGGGGGTCATCCGCCTGGTCTGGGAGCTGGGCCTGATGAACGGCATGGGGAACGGGACCTTCCTGCCGGAGGGCTCCCTGCGCATATGCGAGGCGGTAAAGCTTGCCGCCGTGATCCGCAGCCGCGCCCTGGGGGACGGAGCGGAATTCGTCCCGGACCAGCCCTGGTATCAGCCCTATGTGGATTATGCCGAAGGGGAGGGCATCCTGCAGCCCGGGGAATTCGCCGACCGGATGGGCGAGAGCATCACCCGGGGCGAGCTTGCCCATATCCTGGCCGCCGCGCTGCCGGAGTCCGAGCTGCCCCATATCAACGCCATTTTTGCCATCCCGGATGTGATCAGCCTGGAGGCGGAGCCCGCCGGATACTGGCAGGAGATCCTTACGCTCTACCGGGCCGGGGTCATGCTGGGGGACGGCGTCACCCACGCCTATCGTCCAGGGGACCGGATCACCCGGGCGGAGACCGCCGCCGCGGCGGTGCGCATGGCCCTGCCGGAGCAGCGGAAGCGCCTGGAGCTTCTGCCCCTGAGCGGAGCCTCCCGTCCCCTGTGGGAGGCGGCGATCCAGCGGGATAATGAGGCGGTCCTCAGCCTGGGCTATCACCCCTGGGCGGAGTTCTTCGCCTTCGTGGGGGAAGAACAGGCGGAGGAAGCCGCCGATCTCTGCCTCTCCCTGGACCGGGACGAATCCCTGGGTTACCCCATCTACGGGGAGGAGGGCAGCCGGATCCTGGCGATATATCCCCGGTTCACCATAGAATACCTGATCGCGGATCGGGATCCCCAGGGCATGTACGTCCTGCGTCTGGAGGGCCGGGATAAGGGCCTGACGGACAGCCACGGCGTCAAAATGGGGACCTCGCTCAGGAAGCTCCTGGCGGCCTTCCCGGAGACGGAGCTCAGCCGGGAGGGCGGCGATGCGGACGTCGTCTGGTACTCCTGCTCCTTCGGCGACCCGGCGGTGGAATACCGCTACGGCGTAGGCTGGGACGGGTATGTGATCTCCCTCTCCATGGCCATCTCGGAGAGCGCTTGAATCGATCTGGCTATGCGGTACCGGTTTTTCCGGTACCGCCCTTTTTCTTTTCATGAGCAGGGAGTTATGGTATAATCCTTTCGACTTTTCTTTTGCCGGAGAGGAGGCGCTTCCAATGATCGAAACCGGTCAGCAGCCGGGAAAACAGCTCACCCTGGGCCTTCTCGCCCATGTGGACGCGGGTAAGACCACCCTGGCGGAAGCCATCCTCTATACCACCGGCAGGCTCCGGCAGCCCGGCCGGGTCGACCGGGGGGATACGGCCATGGACACCCATGAGCTGGAACGGAGCCGGGGCATCACCATCTTCCTCAGCCAGGCCCAGTTCCGCCTGGGGGACTGGACCGTCAGTCTTCTGGACACCCCCGGCCACGTGGACTTTTCCAGCGAAACGGAGCGGGTGCTCCAGGTGCTGGACGGGGCCATCCTGGTAATCAGCGGGCTGGACGGGGTCCAGGCCCATACACGCACCCTCTGGCGGCTGCTGGAGCACTACCGGGTGCCGGTATATCTCTTTGTGACGAAGATGGATTTCGCCCGGCGCAGCCGGGGGGAGCTGCTGGCGGAGCTGCAGCGGGAGCTGAGCCCCGCCTGTCTGGAATACGGCTCCGCCGCCCTGGAGGAGCAGGCGGCCATGGAGAGCGAGGAGCTGCTGGAGGCGTATCTGAAAACCGGGACCCTGCCCGACGGGGCGGTCGCCAAAAGCGTACAGGCCCGGCATATCTTCCCCTGCTGGTTCGGCTCCGGGCTGAAGCTCACGGGGGTGGAGGACTTCCTCCTGGGGATGGAGGAATGCTTCATTCCCAGGACCTGGCCCGAGGCCTTCGGCGCCCGGGTATTCAAGATCAGCCATGACTCCCAGGGGAACCGGCTCACCTGGCTGAAGCTCACGGGAGGCCGTCTGAGGATAAAGGACAGCCTCCGGGTGGGGGATACGGCGGAGAAGGTGGATCAGATCCGCCTGTATACGGGCAGCCGCTTCCTTTCGGCAGAGACCGTGCTGCCCGGCGGGATCTGCGCCGTGACGGGCCTCAGCCGCACCCGGGAGGGCCAGGGGCTGGGGGTCGAGCGCCTGGGCTCCGCCCCCAGGCTGGAGCCGGTGATGCGATACCGCATCCTGCTTCCCGAGGGGGAGGATCCGGCGGCGATGCTCCGGAAGCTGCGCCAGCTGGAGGAAGAGGATCCCCAGCTGCGGCTGGAATACGACTCCGCCCTGGGGGAGATCGGCGTCAGCCTCATGGGGGAGGTGCAGGCGGAGATCCTGAAAAGCCTCATCGCCAGGCGCTTCGGCGCGGAGGTGGAGCTGGACCGGGGGCGGGTGCTGTACAAGGAGACCATCGCCGCCAGGGTAGAGGGAGTCGGCCACTATGAGCCCCTGCGGCACTATGCGGAGGTCCATCTGATCCTGGAACCCCTGCCCCGGGGCAGCGGCCTGCATTTCGCCTCCGCCTGCAGCGAGGACGCCCTGGACCGGAACTGGCAGCGGCTGATCCTCACCCATCTGGGGGAAAAGACGCATCTGGGGGTACTCACCGGCTCCCCCATCACTGATATGCGCATCACCCTGGCCGCGGGCCGGGCCCATTTGAAGCATACGGAGGGGGGCGACTTCCGCCAGGCCACCTACCGGGCGGTGCGGCAGGGCCTGATGCAGGCCAGGGGCGTGCTGCTGGAGCCCTGGTATGCCTTCCGCCTGGAGCTGCCTCCGGAGCAGCTGGGCAGGGCGATCTACGATATCCGCGCCCGCCATGGCACCCTGGAGTCCCCCGGGGAGGCGGGGGACATGGTCCTCCTCCGGGGCCGCGCCCCGGTGACGGGGCTGAACGGCTATGCCGCCCAGGTGGCGGCCTACACCGGCGGCCGGGGAAGGCTCACCCTGGAGCAGGACGGCTATGACCTCTGCGCCGATCCGGAGGCGGCGATCGAGGCGGCGGGCTACGACCCGGAGCGGGATATGGAAAACACCCCGGATTCCGTCTTCTGCGCCCATGGCGGCGGCTTCACGGTGAAATGGGACCGGGTGAAGGACTACATGCACCTGGAAAGCTGCCTGAAGGAGCCCCGGCCCGCCGTTCCCCGGCTGAACCGGCAGAATCTCCAGATCGACGAAAAGGAGCTGGAGGCCATCCTCCTGCGGGAGTTCGGCCCCATCCGCCGTCCCCAGTACCGCCGCCCGCCCTCGGCGGCGGCAGCGGCGGAGGAACCCGTGGTGATCCAGCCGAAAAAGCTCTGGTACATCGTGGACGGGTACAACGTGATCTTCGCCTGGGCGGATCTGCGGAGCCTGGCGGAGCGGGAGCTGGAGGACGCCCGGGAGAGGCTCATGCGCCTTCTGGTGAATTTCGCCGCCTACACCCGGTATGAGGTGGTGCTGGTGTTCGACGGCTACCGGGTCCCCCGGAACCGGGGGGAAAAGCTGGATTACCACGGCATCCGGGTGGTGTACACGGAGGAAAACGAGACCGGGGACGCCTATATCGAGCGGCTTGTCCACGAGATCGGAAAGAACGAGCAGGTCCGGGTGGTCACCTCCGACGGGCTGATCCGTCTGGCGGCCGTCCGCTCCGGGGTGCTCCGCCTCTCCGCCGGGGACTTCGAGGAGGAGGTCAGCCGGGTCAGCCGGGAGCTGGGCGAGCTGCTGAAAAAGCAGACCGCCTCCCCCAGCCGGGTGGGGGAGGCGGCCAGGATCACGGCTCTGCAGCCGGATCCGTCCGAGGATCAGGGATCATAGGGATACGCTAGCCCTTATTTCTTCTCCTGATCCATGGTGCGCTTGGCATAATAGGTGGGATTCATGGAGACGGAGAAATGCAGGATGGGCCTGCGCAGTTCCAGAATGGACAGGGGCAGATGCTTCATCCCTGCGGGCATGAAGATGATGGAGCTGCGGGTGAGGCGGTGGAGCTCGCCGTTGATGCCGATCTCGATAACGCCGCCCAGGTCGTACTTATCGTTGGGGTCGGAGCCCAGGAAGCCCACCAGCTCATCAAAATCATGGGTATGCTCCTCATGATAGGGCAGAGGCCGGAAATCCGGCGCATGGACGTACCAGGTGGTATTCATCTGGAAGGCGCCGGGGACCATATGGCTGTCCATATACAGGAGTCGGTCGCCCCATTTCTTGTAGACCTCGTTGAAGGGGTTATTGCCGGTGAACATGGGAGAAAGCTCCTGCACGATCTGGCAGCCGTACTGCCCCTCGGTATTCATCACATAGTTTTCGTTCTCCATCGCTGATCTTCCTTTCCCGGAGCGGCCGCGAATCCCGGGCCGCAGACAGATATTGTTACGGTATTATATCTGCATTTTCCCGCGTTGGCAACAGGTCGGCAGGATTTTCCCGAATTTGGGGGACAAGCGGCGGGCTCTCTCCTCCCCGGATTGACAAGGGGGCGGAAACCCGGTAAACTGAGGCTCCGGACAGGGGACGAAGAACGCCCGTCCGGAGGGGAGGGATCACGGAATGTGGTGGAAGAAGAACAAATGGAAGGTCATCGTTCCGGTGCTGGTGATCGCGGCTCTGGCCGCAGCCTTCTGGATCGGCGGCGGATCCCCTGCGGACAAGGGCTGGAACGCGGGGGACAAGGTCTCCCCTGCCCCTGCCTCCCCGGCTCCCGGGACCCCGGAAGCCGCCGCCCTGCCCACGGAGACCCCGGCGCCGGAGGAGACGCCGCAGGAGCGCGTTGTCACCATGTCCATCTCCTGCGCCGCCCTGCTGGACCACATGGACTGGCTGGACCCGGATAAGAGGGAGCTGATCCCGGAGGACGGCTGGATCCTGGAGCCCGTCACCGTTCCCCTGGAGGGGGGGGAAAGCGTATTCGATCTGCTTCGGCGGGTCACCAAGGAGCACAAGATCCACATGGAATTCTCCATGTCCCCCCTGTACGGCTCCGCCTATATCGAGGGGATCTACAACCTCTATGAGCTGGACGCCGGGGCAGGCTCCGGCTGGATGTACAGCGTAAACGGCTGGTATCCCAACTACGGCTGCAGCGGCTATGCCCTGGAGCCCGGGGACGTGGTGGAATGGCGCTATACCTGCGACACCGGCGAGGATATCGGCGGGGGGTATGTGCCGGAGTAATGAAGGCAGGAAAGACGGTCAGAGGCGGTTCAGGTGAACCGCCTGAGCGTGTCGACAAAGTCGACACGCTTCAACTCGGACCCGCTTCGCTGGGCTCCGAGTTGAGAAGGATGACATCGCCGCTGCGCG
>JBGUZS010000142.1:0-2251 GCA_045223835.1 Oscillospiraceae bacterium
CGCGCAGCGGCGATGTCATCCTTCTCAACTCGGAGCCCAGCGAAGCGGGTCCGAGTTGAAGCGTGTCGACTTTGTCGACACGCTCAGCCCTGCGGCATGGCGCCGCAGGGCTTTTGGTTATGGGGCGAGCGAGCAAACCTCATGCCCGCTCCGGGCAGAAGCGGGTCACATGGCGATCTCCCGGGCCAGATCCCGCTTGAGCCGGGTGAGGATCCGCTTTTCCAGCCGGGAGATGTAGCTCTGGGAAATGCCCAGGTCGTCCGCCACCTCCTTCTGGGTCTTTTCCCGGCAGCCGTAGAGACCGTACCGCAGGGTGATGATCCGCCGTTCTCGGGGAGAGAGCCGGTCCACCGCCCGGCGGAGCATGCTGCGCTCCGCCTCCTCCTCCAGAGGCTGCAGGATCAGGTCCTCCTGGGTACCCAGCACGTCCTCCAGCAGCAGCTCATTGCCGTCCCAGTCTGTGTTCAGCGGTTCATCCAGGCTGATCTCTCCCTTCCGGGAGGCACTCTTTCGCAGGAACATAAGGATCTCATTTTCGATGCAGCGGGAGGCATAGGTGGCCAGCTTGATATTCTTCCCCGCATCGAAGGTGTTGATGGCCTTGATGAGGCCGATGGCGCCGATGCTGATCAGATCCTCCAGACCCGCGCCGGAGCTTTCAAACCGCTTGGCCACATAGACCACCAGCCGGAGATTTCGCTCGATGAGGATACCGCGCACCGAGGCGTCCCCCTCCGCAAGACGGGAGATGCAGTCCCGCTCCTCCTCCCGGCTCAGGGGCGGGGGGAGGCTTTCGCTCCCTCCGATGTAGAAAACAGGCGGCTTAAGCAGACGGAAGAGCCGGTGCAGCAGCCCGGTCAGCAGTTCTTTTGCAGCATTCATCCCCGAATCAGCTCCTTTCCTATTCATCGCCGCCCAACAGGGCGGCGCAGCCGTCCCCGGGCTGCAGCGGCTCGGGGGAGAGGGCGGCCCAGACGCCGGGGGAGAGGGCTCCGTCTATGTATACCTGTTCCGGACGAAAGGCCAGGAGGAGGCCGTTTCCCCCCAGCGTCCGGTAGGGCAGGAGCCGAAAGCCCGGCCCCAGGACCGTGAGCCGCTCCGGCGCGGGGAGCCCGGCGGTGGCGAGCAGCCTGGCCTGCACCTCCGGCTCCAGCAGCGGGAGCAGGGCGCGCTCCTCCGCGATCAGGGCCGGGCCGCCGGAGAGGGGTTCCCGCAGCCGGTTCCCCGTATCCCGAAGGGCGGTGAGCTCGATGCTCCGGCCTCCGCAGACCAGCCGCAGCCTAGCCCTTCCGCCCCGCCTGCCGCTGAACCGGAAGGGCAGCGCGCATACCCCCAGGCTGATCCCCAGGGCGAAGACCAGGGCGCGGAGGGAGGCCCGGCCCGAGGTCCAGATCACCGCGGAGGCTGCCCCCGCATAGACGGCGCACATGGCCAGAAAGGCCAGGCCCAGCCGCCACAGGCCCTTTTCCCGCCCATAGGCGGCCAGCAGCATGGCGCAGAGGGCTGAGGCTTTCCCCGGCGCGGAGGCGGCAGGCGGCCAGAGGAGGGACAATAGGGTATAGGCGGCCCCCAGACCGGCCGCGGCCAGGAGCCGAAGCTTCCGCCGCCGCGCCTGGCAGAGCTTCCCCGCGGCCCACAGCAGCATCAGGTCCGATACCAGCTCGAAGAAGAGCAGACTATCCAGGTAAACTACCCTCATGGCTGTATTGTACAGACCGGAGCGGGGATTGTCCGTCGAAACGGCGGCGGAGAAAAATCCCCCGGAGCCTGTTAATTCCCGCGCTTTTCGGGAAGAATAAGCCTGAATTCTCATGTATAGGAGGCGGCTTATGACGACCATTCAGGCCAGCTTTGATCAGGTGGACCTGGCGGAGCTGGCGATCTCCAGACTTCGCCGGGCGATCCCGGGTATCGCCCTGGATTACTCCGGGCCGCGGGACAGACTGCCGGGGGACGCCCCCTTCCGGGCCTCCGTTCTGTACCCCGGGGGCTCCGCGGGTCTGCCCCACACGGGTATGGGCCAGGAAAGGGACCCCCTGGGGAGCCGGGTGCTGTTCACCGGGGATATCCTGGGTCTGCCCATCTACCGGAGCGGCGGGGCGGATCTGCGCATCTGCGTTTCGGATGAGGAGGCGGAGCGGGCGGGGGCCATGCTGGTCAACGCCGGGGCCCGGGGGGTGAAGAAGACGGTGCGGCCGGCGCGAGGCGCCCCGGCGGGGAATTGAAGCTTGCTTCCCCGGGCGGATGAGGG
>JBGUZS010000143.1:0-14360 GCA_045223835.1 Oscillospiraceae bacterium
CGCTGGGCTCCGAGTTGAGAAGGATGACATCGCCGCTGCGCGCCTCGGTCGTACACTTCGACACTTGCGGCGATAGCAGTATTTTGGAGCAGAAATGAATTCCGCTCCAAAATAACCTGAGTTCATTCGCGCCTGCGGGCGCGAACTCTGCGAGGCTTTTGACCCTTTGTCTACAGTCTGAGGGAGCCGAAGCATCGGCTCCCTGAAATTTTACTTGACAACCGGCGGGATATACGCTATATTTAGGCGTACTTTAATACGATAATGCGATATCGAGGCAGAATCAAGGCAATATCTGGAGGAACACCATGTTGGACGAGACCCTGCTGAAAGGGGAGGAACGGGCCATGCTGGCCCTCCGGTCCCTGTACCGGAGCCATGGCTACCGCCCCTTCCGCATGAGCCGCTTCGAGGAATACGAATTCTACATGCGGAACAAGGACTATCTGGAGAGCGGGCGGATCATCACCTTTACGGATACGGATGGAAAGCTCATGGCCCTGAAGCCGGATGTTACCCTTTCCATCATCAAGAACGGGGAGGATGAACCGGGCTGCCGCCAGAAGGTCTATTATGACGAGAGCGTTTTCCGGGTCCCCGCGGGGGGACAGCAGTTCCGGGAGATCCGCCAGGCGGGCCTGGAATGCATCGGGGATATCCGCCTGTACGACGTCTATGAGGTGCTGCTTCTGGCCGCGGAGAGCCTGGGAGCCCTTTCGGACCGCTTCGTGCTGGACCTGAGCCACCTGGGCATCCTCTCCGCCCTTCTGGAGGAGACGGGGCAGGACGAAGCCTTCCGCCGGAAGGCTGCCCTCTGCTTCGCCGAGAAGAACGCCCATGACCTCCGGGATCTGTGCGGCAGCCGGGGCGTCAGTCCGGCGGCGACGGAGCGGCTCTGCCGCTGCGCCGCCCTCTGCGGCCCCCTGCCGGAGACCGTGCGGGAGCTGGAGGGACTCTGTCCCGCCGGGGCGGAGGAGAGCCTGGAGGAGCTGCGGACCCTGAGCCGCCTCCTGGGGAAGACCCCCTGGGGGGAGCGGATCAGCCTGGATTTCTCCGTGGTGAACAACATGGGGTATTACAGCGGCATCGTCTTCTCCGGCTTCCTGGAGGGGATCGTGGATACGGTGCTCTCCGGCGGCCGGTACGACCGGCTCATGCATAAGCTGGGGCGGAGAAGCGGGGCCATCGGCTTCGCGGTATACCTGGATCTCCTGAGCGCCCTCCGCCCCCCGGAGCCGGAAATGGATGCGGACGTGCTGCTCCTGGTCCCGGAGGACGCGGATCCGGAGCGGGTGGCCCGGGCGGCGGGCAGGCTCACGGCTGCGGGCAGGAGCGTCAGCGTGCAGGAGCGGGCTCCCGCCGCCGGAAGCTTCGGGGAATGCATCCGGCTGGAGGAGGCGGAAACATGCTGAACGTTGCGCTGCCCAAGGGCAGATTGGGAAACCAGGTCTACGACCTGCTGGAGAAGGCGGGGTGCGACTGCCCCGGCATCCGGGAGGAGAGCCGCCGGCTGCTTTTCGACAGCGCGGACGGCAGTATCCGCTGCTTCTGGGTGAAGCCCTCGGACGTCTCCGTGTATGTGGAGCGGGGCGCCGCGGACCTGGGGGTCTGCGGAAAGGATATCCTGGCGGAAAACAGCCCCAGGATCTATGAGCTCCTGGACCTGGGGGCGGGGAAATGCCGCATGGCGACCGCCGCCCCCAAGGGCTTCCGGGATCCGGCGGACCGGCCTCTGCGGGTGGCCACCAGCTTCCCCAATATCGTGCGGGAGCATTACGCCGCACTGGGACGGGATATCGACGTCATCCATCTCCATGGCTCCGTGGAGCTGGCCCCGCTGCTGGGGCTCTCCGATGTGATCGTGGATATCGTGGAGACCGGGGCCACCCTTCGGGCCAACGGCCTGGAGGTCATCGACGATTTCCTGCCCATCAGCGCCCGGCTGATCGCCAACCGGGCCAGCTACCAGTTCAAGCTGAAGGAGATACGGGATCTTACAGAACGGTTGAAAGCGCAGGTGGAAAAAGCATGATCCCCATTTATCGATATGGAGAGACGCCGGAAAGCGTCATTTTTGCCCGGAACAGCGGCGCGGTGGACGTGTCCGCCGCCGTTGCGGAGATCGTCGCCCGGGTGGCGGAGGAGGGGGACAAGGCCCTCCTGGACTACGCCCGGCAGTTCGACCATGCGGAGCTGACCTCCCTGGAGGTGACCCGGGAGGAGCTGGAAGCCGCCAAAGCCCAGGTGGAGCCGGAGTTTCTGCAGACCCTGGAGGAGGCGGCGGAGCATATCCGGGAGTTTCATGAAAAGCAGAGGCGCGCGGGCTTCATCCTGACCCGCAGCCCCGGCATGGTCATGGGCCAGAGGGTGATCCCCATGGATCGGGTGGGCGTCTACGTCCCCGGGGGCACGGCGGCCTATCCCTCCACCGTGCTCATGGATACCATTCCCGCGAAGCTCGCGGGCTGCCCGGAGATCATCATGGTCTCCCCCCCCACCCGGGGCGGCGCCATCGCCCCGGCCATCCTGGCCGCCGCCGCCATCGCGGGGGTGGACCGGGTCTTCAAGGTGGGCGGCGCCCAGGCTGTGGCCGCCCTGGCCTATGGCACCGAGAGCATCCCCAAGGCAGACAAGATCGTTGGCCCCGGCAACGCCTATGTGGCGGAGGCCAAGCGGCAGGTCTACGGCCGGGTGGCCATCGATATGATCGCCGGGCCCAGCGAGGTGCTCATCGTGGCGGACGGCAGAAGCGACGCGAGGTATGTATCGGCGGACCTGCTGGCCCAGGCGGAGCACGATAAGCTGGCTACCTCTATCCTCATTACGGATTCCCCGGCCCTGGCGGAGGCCGTCGCCGAAGAGCTGGAGCGGCAGCTTGCCCGCCTGCCCCGGCAGGAGATCGCCCGGGCCAGCATCGAGGGCTGCGGACGCATCATCCTGGTGAAGGATATCCCCGAGGCCATGGAGCTGGCGAACCGCTTCGCCCCGGAGCACCTGGAGCTGTGTCTGGACGAGCCCTTTGCCTGGCTGGACCGGGTCCGGCATGCCGGGTCCGTCTTCCTGGGCCGCTCCTGCCCGGAGGCCCTGGGGGATTATTTCGCGGGGCCCAACCACACCCTGCCCACCATGGGCACGGCCCGGTTCTCCTCCCCCCTCGGCGTAGACGATTTCGTGAAGAAGACGCAGTTCCTCTATTATACGGAGGAGGCCCTGCGGGGAGCGGGGGAGTCCGTCGCCCGCTTCGCCCGGAAGGAAGGACTGGAGGCCCACGCCCGGAGCGTGACCCTGCGGACGGAGGGAGAGGGATGAGTCGGTTTTTTACGGGGCGCCTGTCCGCCCTTACCCCCTATGTGCCGGGGGAGCAGCCCCAGGACCGGAAATACCTGAAACTGAACACCAATGAATCCCCCTTCCCGCCCTCTCCCGGGGTGACCCGGGCGGCGGAGGAGGAGGCGGGGAAGGCCCAGCTCTATTCCGATCCGGAGAGCGCCGTTCTCCGCCGGGCTCTGGGGGCCCGGTACGGCCTGGAGCCGGAGCGGATCGTGGTATCCAACGGCTCGGACGAGGTGCTGAATTTCGCCTTCATGGCCTTCGGGGATGAGAAAGCCCCCCTGGTCTTTCCGGATATCACCTACGGCTTCTATCCCGTGTTCGCGGAGCTGAACCGCATTCCTTACCGTACGATCCCCCTGGACGGGGATTTCCGCATCCGGCCGGAGGACTACTATGATTCCGGCTGCAATGTGGTGCTGGCGAATCCAAATGCCCCCACCGGCCTCGCCCTGGAGCCGGATCAGGTGGAGGACATCCTGAAGCGGAACCGGGAGCATGTGGTCATCCTGGACGAGGCCTATGTGGATTTCGGCGGGGAGAGCGCCCTGCCCCTGCTGGGGAAGTACGATAACCTGCTGATCGTTCAGACCTTCTCCAAATCCCGGTCCATGGCAGGGGCACGCCTGGGCTTCGCCATGGGGAGCGAGGCGATCATCGGGGACCTGAAGACCATCCAGTATTCCACAAATCCCTACAATGTGAACCGCATGACCGCGGCAGCGGGGACCGCCGCCCTCCGGGAGCAGGCCTATTACGACGACTGCTGCCGGAGGATCATGGAAAACCGGGTCTGGACGAAGGAAAGGCTGGAGGAGTTGGGCTTCTCCGTGCTGCCCAGCCGGACGAATTTCCTCTTCGCCCGGTGGGACCGGATGGGGGGAGAGGAACTGTACCTGGCTTTGAAGGAGCGGGGCATCCTGATCCGTCACTTCGGCCTGGAACGGATCAAGGACTACAACCGTATCACCATCGGCACCCGGGAACAGATGGAGACCTTCATCGCCGGGGTGCGGGAGTGCTTGGAGGATAAGGCATGAGAAACGCAGAGATCACCAGAAAAACGGCGGAGACGGATATCTCCCTCCGGCTGGAGCTGGACGGGACCGGGAAGGCGGAGGTGGACTCCGGCGTGGGCTTCCTGGACCATATGCTCACCCTGTTTGCCCGCCATGGGCGCTTCGACCTGACCCTGCGCTGCCAGGGGGACACCCGGGTGGACGACCATCATTCGGTGGAGGATATGGGCATCTGCCTGGGCCAGGCCTTCAAGGCGGCCCTGGGGGAGAAGCGGGGCATCCGCCGGTACGGGGACGTGACCCTGCCCATGGACGAGACCCTGATCCTGGCGGCGGCGGATATCTCCGGCCGGGGCGGCTTCTATCCGGAGCTGCGCATCCCCGCGGAGAAGGTGGGCGCCTTCGATACGGAGCTGGGGGCGGAATTCTGGCAGGCCTTCGCCCGGGAGGCGGGGATCACCCTCCATCTGCGGCAGCTGGCGGGCATCAACGCCCACCATATCCTGGAGGGCTGCTTCAAGGCGGCGGCCCGCTGCCTGCGTGCGGCGGTATCCCTGGATCCGGAGCTGGCGGGGGAGATCCCCTCCACCAAGGGGACGCTGTCATGATCGCCATCGTGGATTACGGCGTGGGGAACCTGTTTTCCCTGCGTTCCTCCCTGGGCTTCCTGGGGGCGGAGGCGGAGGTCACCGGGGATCCGGAACGGCTCCGCCGGGCGGATAAGCTCATCCTCCCCGGCGTCGGCGCCTTCGGGGACGCGGCGGATAAGCTCCGGGCCACCGGCCTGGACCGGGTGGTCCTGGAGGAAGCGGACAAGGGCAAGCTCCTGCTGGGCATCTGCCTGGGGATGCAGCTCCTGTTTGAGCGGAGCTATGAGTATGGCGAGCATGCGGGCCTGGGCCTGCTGGAGGGAAGCGTAGTCCCCATGGAGGGAAGGCTGCCCGGGGAGCTGAAGATCCCCCATATCGGCTGGAACGCCCTGCGGTATACCCGGCCCCACCCCCTGTTCCGGGACGTGGCGGAGGGCTCCTGCGTCTATTTCGTCCATTCCTTCTTCGTGGAGGAGACCGCCCCCGGCATCATCGCCACCGCGGAATACGGGGTGAACGTGGGGGTGGCGGCGGCGAAGGAGAACGTCATGGGCTGCCAGTTCCACCCGGAGAAGAGCGGCGGCGTGGGGATGAAGATCCTCAAGGCCTTCTGCGAAATGGAGGGATGGGCATGATCCTGCTTCCGGCCATCGATCTGTATGAGGGAAAGGCGGTCCGCCTGAAGAAGGGGGACTATGCGGAGATGACCGTCTACCGGGAGGACCCGGTAACCCTGGCCGCCGAAATGGAGGCCCAGGGGGCGGAATGGATCCATGTCGTGGATCTGGAGGGGGCCAAAAGCGGCCTCGCCCCCAACCTGCCCATCGCCCGGGAGATCGCCCGCACCACCGGCCTGAAGGTGGAATACGGCGGGGGCCTCCGGAGCCTGGAGGTCCTGGAGCGATGCATGGACGGGGGCGTGAGCCGGGCCATCCTGGGCACCGCCGCCGTGACGGATCCGGAGCTGCTGGCCGCCGCCGTGGCCCGGTGGGGAGAGAAGATCGCCGCTGGGGCGGATATCCGGGAGGGGAAGATCGCCATCAAGGGCTGGCTGGAAACGGCGGAGGAAGGGCTGGAAGCCTTCCTGGACCGGATGCTGGCGGCGGGGGTGCAGACCGCCATCTGTACGGATATTTCCCGGGACGGGATGCTGGGGGGAACGAACCGGGAGCTGTATGCCTCCCTGGCGGACCGTTCCGGTCCCCGGCTGGTAGCCTCCGGTGGGGTCTCCTCCCTGGAGGATATCCGGGCCCTGCGGGCCCTCGGCCTGTACGGGGCTATCCTGGGGAAGGCCTACTATACGGGGGCGGTTGACCTCCGGGAAGGGATAGAGGCGGCGACATGATCACAAAACGGATCATCCCCTGCCTGGACGTGCGGGACGGCCGGGTGGTAAAGGGCGTGAACTTCCTGGGTCTCCGGGACGTGGACTCCCCGGTGAAGCTGGCCAAATACTATTCGGAGTGCGGCGCGGACGAGCTGGTGTTCTACGATATCACCGCCTCCGCCGAGGGGAGAAAGCTCTTTACGGATATCCTCCGGGAGGCGGCGGCCAACATCTTCATCCCCCTCACCGTGGGGGGCGGCATCAGCTCGGTGGAGGACTTCGACCGGGT
The DNA here is from genome assembly GCA_045223835.1 of Oscillospiraceae bacterium. Taxonomy (GTDB): domain Bacteria; phylum Bacillota; class Clostridia; order Oscillospirales; family Oscillospiraceae; genus UBA1774. Next base: position 6,556 of record JBGUZS010000143.1, read on the forward strand.
GCTGAAATGCGGCGCGGACAAGGTGAGCGTCAATTCCGGCGCCATACGGCGGCCGGAGCTCATCGGGGAGGCGGCCAGAAAATACGGGGACCAGTGCGTGGTCCTCAGCGCGGATATCAAGCGGGTGGACGGCTCCTTCCATGTCTTTGCCAAGGGCGGACGGGAGGATACGGGCCTGGAGGCCATTCAGTGGATCCGGGACGGGGTCGCCCGGGGCGCCGGGGAGATCGTAGCCAACTCCATGGATACGGACGGGGTGAAGGGCGGCTTTGACCTGGAGCTCCTGGAGCGGATCTGCGAAGCCGTGCGGGTGCCCGTCATCGCCTCCGGCGGCGCGGGGAGCATGGAGGATTTTTCCACCCTGTTCAAAACCGTACCCGAGGTGAGCGCGGGTCTTGCCGCCAGCGTGTTCCATTTCGGGGAGATCGCCATCCCGGATCTGAAAAGAAAGCTCCGGGCGGATGGGATAGAAATGAGGATGGAAGCATGATCAGCATCGACGAACTGAAATTCGACGAGCGGGGCCTGATCCCCGCAATCGTGACGGATGCCCGCACCGGGCAGGTCCTGACCCTGGCCTGGATGAACCGGGAAAGCCTGGGCATCAGCATGGAGAAGGAGCTCACTTGCTTCTGGAGCCGTTCCCGGCAGGAGCTGTGGCTCAAGGGGGAGACCAGCGGGAATTATCAGCATATTGTCTCCATCACGGCGGACTGCGACCGGGACGCCCTGGTGGTGGCGGTGGAGAAGGACGGACCCGCCTGCCATACGGGCACGGAATCCTGCTTCACCGCCCCGGTATGGGAGAGCGATACCCGGCAGGAGTTCCATCTCCGGGACCTGTACGCCCTGCTGGAGGGGCGGAAGCGGGATAAGCCCGAGGGCTCCTACACCACCTACCTCTTCGAGAAGGGGCTGGATAAGATCCTGAAAAAGGTGGGGGAGGAGAGCACCGAGGTCATTATCGCCGCCAAGGCGGAGGACCGGAAGGAGACGGTGTACGAGCTGGCGGACCTTATGTACCACGCCATGGTGCTCATGGTGGAGATGGGGATCCCCCTGGAGGAGGTGCGGCAGGAGCTGGCCTCCCGCCATGTCATCGACCACAAGGTCAAGCAGGAGAAGATGACCTGATGCCGCTCTCCAACTATCATACCCATACGGCGTACTGCGACGGGAAGGACACCCCCCGGGCGCTGGCGGAGGAGGCCGTCCGCCTGGGGTGCCCCGCCCTGGGCTTCTCCGGCCACAGCTATACCGCCTATGATCCCGACTGCTGCATGTCCCCGGAAGGGACGCAGGCCTACCGCCGGGAGGTGCTGGCCCTGAGGGAGGAATATGCGGGACGGCTGGATATCCTCCTGGGGCTGGAGCAGGACTATTATTCCCAGCTTCCCGGGGAGGAGTACGACTATCTGATCGGCAGCGTCCATGCGGTGAAAAAGGATGGGGAATACCTGATTGTAGACTGGAGCCGGGATATCCTCCTTCAGGGAGTGGAAAAGCTCTATGGCGGGGATATCTACGCCTTCGCGGAGGACTATTTCCGCCTGGTGGGGGACCTGTGGGCGCGTACCCGCTGCCGGATCATCGGCCACTTCGACCTGCTCGCCAAGTTCAACGAGGATGGTTCCCTACTGGATGAGACCCATCCCCGGTATCTCCGGGCGGCGGGGGAGGCCCTGGACCGGCTGATGGAAGCCCCGGTGCTCTTCGAGGTGAACACCGGAGCCGTGGCGAGAGGGTATCGCACGACGCCTTACCCCGGGCCGGTTCTCCGGCGGGAGATCGCCCGCCGGGGGGGAACGTTCATCCGTTCCTCCGACTGCCACCGGAAGGACCAGCTCCTGTACGGCCTGGCGGACCTGCCCCAGCCGGGGGAAAGATTTGCGGATAGACCGTGAAATAGAACACATGGAGGGGTGCGGCCTTTCTTGCCGCACCCCTCCGTATTGTCGGCGCTCATCCGTTCTGCCTGATGAACTCCGCCATATCGTCCATGACCTCCGGGCCGATATGCCGCTCCACCATGTATTCCTTCCGGGCTTTGAGTATATCGTTGAAGATGCCTTTCACGAACAGATGGTTCAGCTCCGGGTACAGGCGGTACTCCGTGTTTTCCCGCCCCCGAAGCTGCTCCCGGAAGCCGGCGTAGTCCTCCTCCGGCAGCACCTGGAAGTCCATGCCCCCCTGCAGGATCAGAACGGGTTTTCCCGATTCCCGCAGGTACTCCGCCGCCGTCTTCCGCCCCATCTCTTTGAAGTACCAGAGGGTGGTGGATCCGGCAAATCTCTTCCGCTTCGCCTCTTCCTCCGGCAGCGTATCGAGCCCCTGCAGCTTCTTGACATAGATCTTCTCCTCCAGCTTCACCACGGCCCCCGGCAGACCGCCCTTCTCTCCGGCCTGCCGGAGCTGCCGGACCATGATCTCCTCCATGCGGTACGGCGTCCCCGCCATGAGGATCAGACCCCGGAAACCGCCGCCCTCCGCGTCAATGCGGGGAGCCAGCATGGCCCCCATGCTGTGGCCGATGATCCAGATCCTGTCCGGGTCCATGCGGGGATCCTTCCGCAGCAGCTCTGCGGCCAGGATCGCGTCCTCGACGGTCTCCTCCTTCACCGTGACGGGACCGGCCTTCCTCATCTTCCGGGCATGGGCATAACTCCGCTTATCGTAACGGAGGGAGGCGATTCCCCGGTCTGCCAGCCCATCCGCCAGATCCCGGAAGGGGGTCAGCTTAAAGATCTTCTCATCCATATTGCTTGCCCCGGAGCCGTGGACGAAGACCGCGGCGGGGAGCTTCCTTTCCGAGGTATCCGGCAGGGTCAAGAGACCCTTCAGGGGATATTCCGTCCCCTCTCCCAGGATGATCTTTTCGGTTTTCATTCTTTCTTCTCCCGTTCCTTTTCTTCGAGGTAGACCCTCCGGGAATAAAACAGGATGCCGATCACGGCGGCGGTCAGCAGCGCCGGCACGGCAAATATCGGAGCCAAGGATCCGGGAAGCGCCGCCGCCGCGATGATCGTGAGAATCCCCGCGATCACCAGGACATATCCGGCGAAGCGATGCGTTCTCCTCCAGGTCTCGTCGTTGTACATGCTCCAGGTAATCCGGAATCCGATGAACCCGTTGCGCCGGGTTTTTGGCATGATGTTGCCCAGCACGATGAAAAGGATCCCCATCAGGATGAAGGGCAGCCGGCTCAGGGCATCGCCTGTGGTCTCCCCGCCGGATGCCGCCCGGTAGACCTGATACAGCAGCCAGGCCTGGACCAGGGTGAGCATGGCAGCCAGGGATACGCCCGAAATGCCGATGGCTTTAATATTTGTCTGAGCGCTTGCCCTGAGCTTGTCGTCCTCCGCCCCTGCCGCCTTTTTCTCAAAGGACTTCAGGAGCGGCTGCCAGGCGCCGGCCAGGAGGAGCAGGACCGCGGGCAGGAGCAGCAGCTCCCCTCTGGAGCCCCAGCGATCCGGATTCCAGGCCGCGTCAAAGTGCACCGGCACGGTCTCCGGCAGGAACGGGAGTGCGGCAGCCGTGAGCACCAGCCCGATCACGGCAATGATCCAGATTGCTTTTTTCATTCCCCGTCACCTCCAAATTGCTTGATCCAAAGGATCAGTTCCTCGAATACGGACGTGTTGACCTCGTAGTAGATGTAGTTCTTCTGCCGGTATTCCATAATCAGGTCCGCCCCCTTCAGGAGCTTCAGGTGGTAGGACAGGGCGGCAGGCGAGATCCCCAGCCTTTCCGCCAGCTCCCCGGCGTTCAGCCGCCCGTTTTTCAGCAGCACCAGGATATCCCGCCGCTGCTTGTCCGAGAGCACCTTGAATATGTTCGTCTCCCCCATGGTCAACCCGTTCCTTTAAGCTGTTTCAAAAAATTTTTAATTATCTGGAGGCAGTATATCCCTTTCGGCACTCCTCTGTCAAGAACAATTTCAAAAAGATTTTAAATACAAAGAAAAGTAGGTTGAATTTTGCGGAAAATCAGATATACTATTTCCGGAGGCGATAAGCATGAAGGTCGATACCCGAGAGATCGTGACGGCAACGGAGGCAAACCGGAATTTCTCCCGGGTAGCCAAGCTGGCTGAGGAAAAGGGGAGGGTCGTGGTATTCAAGAATAACCGGCCGAAGCTGTTGGTGATCGATCTGGACCGGGATCCCCCCATTGAAATGACGGAGGAGGAAAAGCTGGATTTTGTCGCTGCGCGTATCCTGCGGGAGCATCGGGCGGCCTTTGAGGAGCTGGCGAAATGATCCGGTTTTCTCGGGAGAAGGTTTTGCTGCTCCATCAGATCCTGGCGGCGGCCACCGGGGGCAGCGCCGGCGTGCGGGACGAGGGATTGCTGGATTCCGCATTGGAAAGCGCTTTTGCCGGGTTCGGGGATAGGGAGTTCTATCCGACGAAGGAGGAAAAAGGGGCCAGGCTGGGGTATGCGCTGATTGCCAACCCTGCCTTTGTGGATGGAAACAAACGGATCGGGATCTATGTTATGCTCTCTTTCCTGGAGATGAACGGGATCCGAATCCGGTGCACAGATGAAGAATTGGTCCATATCGGCATTTCCATGGCGGATGGAAGCATGGGTTACCCGGAATTGCTGAAATGGGTGGTATCCCACAAGGAATGACCCTATACCAAAAGGAAGCCCGCCTGCGGCCGCAGACGGGCTTTGCCATAGCTTTGCGTCACTCGCTTCTCAGCGCCTCCACCGGGTCCTTCTTCGCGGCGATGCGGGCGGGGATCAGACCTGCGATGAGGGTGAGGATCATGCTGATGATCACCAGGATCACCCCCGCGGCGGAGGGCAGGGAGGCGCGGAGATAGGGGATCCCCGTCAGATGCTGGACAAGGGCGGAGATGGGCAGGTTCAGGAGGATGGTCACCCCGATGCCCAGCACTCCGGCGCAGAAGCCCACGATGAGGGTCTCCGCATTGAAGACCCGGGAGATATCCCGCTTGGAGGCGCCGATGGAGCGAAGCACGCCGATCTCCCGGGTGCGCTCCAGGACAGAGATATAGGTGATGATGCCGATCATGATGCTGGATACCACAAGGGAGATGGAGACGAAGGCCACCAGCACATAGGAGATGGCGTGGAGGATGGTGGTGATGCTGCTCATGAGGAGGCCCACATAGTCCGTATACCGGATGACCCGGTCCTCCTGCCCCTCGGCCTCCATGCGCCGGTTGTAGGCCTTGATATAGTCCACGATGGCGTCCTTATCCTCAAAGCTGGCGGCGTAGAGGTTCAGGCTTCCGGGCTGGGACCGGTCGTTGTAGCCCAGAAGAGCCAGATTATCCGCCAGGGTGCCCTCCGCATACCGGGGCGGCAGGAACTGCTCCCCCAGCTTCCCGATCTCCTCGGGCTCCAGCTCCGCCAACCGGGCGGAGAGCAGCCGATCCAGCTCCTCCTCCGGCAAAGCGCCCGCGCTGCCCTGGGCGGCGGCGGTATAGGATTCCTTCAGCTTTTCCGCCGTGGCTGCGACGAGGTACTGCCGCAGCTCCTCGTCCCCCAGCTTTTCCAGGTAGGCCCGGAGGGCGGATTCGCTCATCCCCATGGTCCCCTGGGCGGCGGCGGCCATCCCGTCGATCATCTCCTCCCGGCTGAGGGCGGCGGCGGAGGCCTGGGCCATGGCGTTCAGCTCCTCCTCCGAGGGGATCTCCGCCACGGCGGCGTATACCGCCGCCTTATCCTCCGGGGCGGCGGAGGACAGCCATTCCCGGAAGAGCGCCGGGATATCCTCCTGGACCTCCTGCCCGGGGACCGGGAAGGGAAGGCCGGAGAATACGTCCCGCTCCGGATCGTCCAGCTGGCGGCGCACCGTTTCATTCTTCTCCGTTTCCTCCAGATAGTATGCGGTCAGCTCCGGCAGATACCCCACCGCTCCGCCGAGGGCTCCCGCGGAGGCGTTCTCGCTGGGGCGGACGATGCCCACCACCTTCAGCTCCAGGGAATCCTCCACCGCGGCCCGCAGGGCCTCCGGATCCTGAGAAATATCCGCGTATCCGCCGGTCTCCCCATCCGGGCGATACAGGTCCCCGGGGATCACCAGCCGGTAGCGCAGCCCAAGCATCTCCTCATAGCTCCAGGATTCGTTTTCCGTGTCCAGGGTCTCCCCGGCGACGGAGGCCAGAAGCCGCTCCCGGGCCTCCTCCGGATCCCGGATGCCCAGGGAATAGAGGTAAACCTCATTGAGCTCATTGCGTTTATCCACAATGAGTACCACCTCATCCAGGGCCTCCGGCCAGCGTCCCGCCACTACGTCGTACTGGGTGCGCAAAAGCTCCGGATTATCCAGCAGCTCCTGCCATACGTCCATGCTGTTCTGGGAGGACATGGAGGAAAAGGCGCTCATGGAGGAAAGGGTGCCCGTATTATAGAAGGTGCCCATGATGATCTCCGTCACGGGACTGGGGTTCAGCTGCCGTACCTCCGTTCCTCCCAGAAGGGCGTAGATCGGCAGGGTAACGCCGTAGCCCACCTGCAGACTGCTCACATGCTCCATCACCGCCGGGTCGGACTTCATCGCCTCCAGAAAGGCGGCCAGGTCATTCCGCCGGAAGGTCATGTTCATCATATTGTCCGCCAGGTCGGAAAACACTGTGTTGGTATAGATCCTGTCCAGGTCGTGGTCGGCGTTTTCGCTGCGCTTTTCTCCCAGAGCGGTGATCATGCTGCTCATATCCAGGGTCTCCGAGGTGATGGTCAGCGGATAGGTGCTGAGGGTGTCCTCCTGCACCCGGTCAATGTATCGCTGGATCCCGTTGGAGAGGGAGAGGATCAGGGCAATGCCGATGATGCCGATGCTCCCGGCAAAGGCGGTGAGGATGGTCCTGGCCTTCTTGGTAAGCAGATTATTCCGGGAGAGGGAGAGGGCGGTAAGGAAGCTCATGCCCGGCCGCCTGCCGTTCTGCGCCTCCCGGCGTTCCCGTTCCTCCTCCTCCGGGGTGAGGGGATCGGAGTCGGAGATCACCTTCCCGTCCAGCAGGCGGACGATGCGGGTGGCGTATTTCTCCGCCAGCTCCGGATTATGGGTGACCATGATCACCAGCCGGGTCCGGCTGACCTCCTTCAGCAGCTCCATGACCTGGAGGCTGTTCTCCGTATCCAGCGCGCCGGTGGGTTCGTCCGCCAGGAGGATGCTGGGGTCGTTCACCAGGGCCCGGGCGATGGCCGCCCGCTGCATCTGCCCGCCGGACATCTGGTTGGGGCGCTTGGTCAGCTGATCCCCCAGCCCCACCTTATCCAGGGCCTCCTTCGCCCTGCGCTGCCGCTCCCCCTTGCTCACCCCGGTGAGGGTGAGGGCCAGCTCCACGTTCCCCAGCACGCTCTGGTGGGGGATGAGGTTATAACTCTGAAACACGAAGCCCACGGAGTGGTTCCGATAATTGTCCCAATCCCGGTCCCGGAAGCCGGCGGTGCTCTTGCCGCCGATGCGAAGATCACCGCCGGTATACCGATCCAGGCCGCCGATGAGGTTCAGCAGGGTGGTTTTCCCGCAGCCGGAGGGGCCCAGTACGGCGACGAATTCATGCTCCCGAAAGGCCAGGGACACCCCCTGCAGGGCATGGACCCGGGTATCGCCCATGGTATAATCCTTGGTGATCTCCTGTAAAACCAACATAACAGCACGATCCTTTCCCGGAAAATAGCTTATTTTCCCACGAGCTTATGAACTCCGTATGAACGGATGAAATTTTCCCCAGGGGAGAATGATATGGTACAAATGATAGGTGACAAATAAAAGAGGAAATTCAACTCGAACATGGTAAGATGTAGTTGCTACACAACAACTGCC